>JAGNRR010000035.1 GCA_017988595.1 Chitinophagaceae bacterium | reverse complement strand
ATATTCAATTGTATGAATTTTTCCATACACTTCTTGTTTTGTTTTACGATGTACAAGACCCAAATAGGGCACAAACAAATCTTCCATTTCGAAAGAAGATGTAATAATGTCGCCATTTTTTACTTTTGTTGCTAAAAGTGAATAATTGAAATAAGGAAAATCTTGATTCTCACTTAATACAATTCTCATATTATTGGGGTCAAAATTATTTGTCAGCATGGGCTGCCATTGCCAAGTATCATTTTTTTTCATTTCAGATTTAAAAAGAACTTGTTTTATTTCACCACTTGTATTTAAATTTTGAATTTCTACAAAACTGCCATTTTCTTCATACCAAAATCGATAAAAAGAAGTGCCATTATTAATTTTTGTTTCAACCAAATATGCATTTTGATTATAAATTACCGTGTCTGAAATAATTTTGAAAACAATAGTATCTTGAGTATTTAAAGAATCTGCTATGTAAAAATTGTATTGATATGTCCATGTATTGCCAATATCAAAACCAAAATGATGGTTAAATTTGTATTCTTCATTTGAATACATTCTTTTATTACAACTTAAAAATATTGCACTAAAAACTAAAAAACAAAAAATTGAAATTTGCATTTTATTCATAAATAAAATTCTTAATTAAATTAAAATTAAGCAATTTCTTTTTCATAATAAACAATAATTTCATCAAGCATTTTTTCAATATCAAAAACGGAATCAAATTGCACTAATTGATTTCTGAATTGTTTTGCATTTGGCAATGCTCTTAAATAATTTGCATAATGGCGACGCATTTCAAGAATACCAAGTATTTCGCCTTTCCATTTAATTGCATTTTGCAAATGACTTCTGCAAACTTTTACACGTTCATTTATTGTTGGTAAAGGCAATATGTTTCCTGTTTCATAAAAATATTTTATTTCATTAAAAATCCAAGGATATCCGATGGCTGCTCTGCCAATCATGATGCCATCTACACCATATTTATTTTTATAGTCTAAAGCTTTTTGAGGAGAATCAATATCACCATTTCCAAAAATAGGAATATGAATGCGTGGATTATTTTTCACCTTTGCAATCAATTCCCAATTCGCATCACCTTTATAAAGCTGCATTCTGGTTCGCCCATGAATAGATAATGCTTTGATACCTATATCTTGCAAGCGTTCTGCCACTTCTTCGATATTTTTAGAGTTTTCGTCCCAACCTAAACGGGTTTTTACAGTTACAGGAATCGAAACATTGTCCACAATAGCTTTTGTCATCGAAACCATTTTTGGAATATCTTTTAAAATAGCAGCACCAGCTCCTTTACAAACCACTTTTTTTACAGGACACCCAAAGTTAATATCCAAAATTTCGGGTCCAGTAGCTGCAGCAATTTTTGCTGCTAAAGTCATTGCATCTTCATCGCCACCAAAAATTTGAATACCTATTGGTCTTTCTTCTTCAAAAATATCTAATTTTTTTCTGCTTTTAATTGCATCTCTGATAAGTCCTTCGCTACTTATAAATTCTGTAAACATTAAGTCTGCACCATTTTCTTTGCAAACAGCTCTAAAGGGTGGATCACTTACATCTTCCATGGGAGCAAGCAATAATGGAAAGTTGCCCAATTCAATATTACCAATTTTTACCACGGTACAAAGGTACATTAAACATATATTATTTTTTTACATTAACAATAGCCTAAAAAAAATAATTCTAAAAAGGTATTAGCTTTACACTCTAAATTTTAAACAAAAAAAAACTATGAACATTTTAGATTCACTAAAAAACCTAGCTTCTGATGAATTAATCTCAGGAGCAGCAAATGCCCTTGGCGAAGACAAAGGCTCAATTTCAAAAGCAATGGATGGTATTTTACCAACTATTTTAAGTGGAATTATGAAAACTGACAATTCAAACCAAAGTGCTTTATCTGGCATTTTTAGTCAAGTAGCTGGAAATAGCAACTTGATGGGTGATTTATTAGGCGGTTTATCAAATTCGAATGCACCTTCAAACGGTATTGGACAATCTTTATTAACTTCAATTTTTGGAGATAAACTTAGCGGAATTGTAAATTTAATTTCAAATTTTTCTGGTATTAAAGCAGGTTCTTCTAGTTCACTTTTGGGTATGGGTGGAAGTTTATTAGCTTCTTTCTTAGGCAAAAAAATGATTGGCGAAGGGTTGAACTTTGGCGGTATCATGGATTGGTTAGGAAAAAGCAAACATGAAATCGTAGGTGCAGCACCAACTGGAATTTCTGATATGTTAGGTTTTTCTACAGGAGCTTCAAGTGCAGCTTCACATGTTGAAAAAACAGTTGAAACAACAACAACTTCTAATTTCAATAACAATGAAGAAGAAAAAGGAACAGGAATGAAATGGTTATTACCACTTTTAATTTTAGGTATTTTAGGTCTTTTGGCTTGGAAATATTTAAATGGTTGTAATAAAGAAGAAGCTACAGCAAATGTAGAACATGGCACTGAAGCAGTTGCAAATGCTACTGAAAATGCAACAAATACAGTTGTTGCTGCTGCAAAAGGTATGGTAAACGAAGCAGGAGATTGGATTGCTGAAAAAGGTGATTCTATTTCGTTGAAATTATCAAACGGAACTGCAATTTCTACAACAAAAGGATCTTTTGAAGATAAATTATTTGCTTTTATCAACGATCCTTCTGCAAAAGCTGATAAATATAAACCAGAAAACTGGTTTAGCTTTGAAGATTTATTGTTTGAAACAGGAAAATCAACTTTAAAAGCTGGTTCTGAAAATCAATTAAAAAACACATGTGAAATATTAAAAGCATATCCAAATGTGAAAATTAAATTGGGTGGTTATACCGATAACACTGGTGATTCTACAGCAAATGTAAAACTTTCAGATTCTCGTGCAAAAACAGTACACCAAAGAATGTTGAATGCTGGCGTTACTGCTGCATCATTTGATACTGAAAAAGCTTTTGAAGGATATGGATCTCAATATCCAGTTGCTAGCAACGAAACTCCAGAAGGTCGTGCACAAAATCGTCGAATTTCTGCAGTTGTAATTGCAAAATAAAATATTAATAAATAAATAATAGAAACAAAACACCACGGCTTGCCCGTGGTGTTTTAAATTTGCACCAAGATGAATATAAAACAACAAAAAACAAAAATTATTGCTACCGTTGGACCAGCTTGCAACACTTATGAAAAATTAATTGATTTAGTAAAAGCAGGTGTTGACGTTTTTCGTTTAAATTTTTCTCATGGTACACACGATGACCACAAAAACATAATACAACTGGTTACAAAAATAAATGAAAATTATCCTGTGAATATTGCAATACTAGCAGATTTGCAAGGACCAAAATTGCGAATTGGAAAAGTGGAAAATGATTTAATTGAAATTAACGAAAATGATGAAATTATTTTTACGCAAGAAAAAGTTATTGGAAATGCACAAAAATTATACATTTCGTATCCAAATTTCTCTAGTGATGTGTCTGTAGGTGAAAAAATATTGCTTGATGATGGAAAATTGGAAATGGAAATTTTAGAAATAAAACCTAATGCTGATGTTCTAGCAAAAGTCCTTATTGGTGGTTTGTTGGGCTCAAAAAAAGGTGTGAATTTGCCTGATACAAAAATTTCATTACCAGCTTTAACACAAAAAGATTTAGAAGATATAGATTTTATTGTTACTCAAAATATTGATTGGCTTGCACTTTCATTTGTTCGTAGCCCAGAAGATATTTTTGAATTAAAAAAAATATTAAAAGGAAAGAATAGTGAAATAAAAATTATAGCAAAAATAGAAAAACCTGAAGCTATTGTTAGAATAAGAGAAATAATATTGGCTAGTGATGCCATAATGATAGCTCGTGGTGATTTAGGTGTGGAATTGCCTGTAGAACAAATACCAATGATTCAAAAAAATATTGTTCGAAAATGTATTCACCGTGCAAAACCAGTAATCATTGCCACACAAATGATGGAAAGCATGATAGAACGCACCAAACCCAACAGAAGCGAAATTACAGATGTGGCAAACGCCGTTCTGGAAGGTGCAGATGCAGTTATGCTTTCTGGCGAAACTGCGATGGGTAATCATCCTTCATTGGTTGTAGAAACCATGTCTAAAATTATTGCAGAGGTAGAAAATGAAGCCATGGTTTATAATAAAAACTTAATTCCTCAATCCCATTCGCCATCGTTTTTGTCAGATGCAGTTTGTTATAATGCATGTGAAATTGCCCAATCAGTTCAGGCAAATGCTATAATTGGTAATACACAAAGTGGCTATACAGCTTTTATGCTTTCTAGTTTTAGGCCAAGAGCCAAACTTTTTATTTTTACAAAAACAAAATCATTGGTAAATCAATTAAGTTTGAGTTGGGGCGTGAAAGCATATTTTTATGATAAAGAAAATAGTCTTGATGAAATAATTAAAGATCAAATCGAAAATTTAAAATCAAGAAATTTGTTAGCGCAAGGCGAAATAGTAATCAGTACTGGAAGTACCCCAGTTGCAGATCATTTACCTACAAATTTAATAAAAGTAGATCGAGTGAATTAATCCTTCTATTTTTAAAATTCTTTATAAAAAGATTTTATCTTGCAACAATGCAATTAACCTATGAAGTTTGGAATAATCAAAAATCGAATTGGCTAATTGCATTTTATGGCTTTGGTCAGCAAGCAAATGTTTTTGATGAATTACAAAATATGTGTAAGGAAAAATTCAATATTTTAGTAATTGGTTCTCCAAAAGATGGTGAAAGAATTAAGCTCGAACATTTTGCATTTGAAATGAAAAAAGTGTTGGAAAAATTTCAAATCAATATGTTTTCAGTTTTAGGATATAGCCTAGGAGCAAGGATTTTGCTCAGTATAATTCCTTTTTTTTCTAAACAATTAAATCAAGTTTTTTTAGTAGCACCTGACGGGATAAAAATTCATTTTTTATATGGAATAACTACCAAAACATGGTTTGGTAAAAGTTTATTTAAGTTGTATGTAAATCATGGTGGAATTCTAAATTCATTTTATAAAATATTATATCAAATAGGAATTTTTTCAAAAGCATTTTCGCTTTTTTGTATTTGGTATTGTAGAAACAAAGATGTCAGGCAACGAGTTTTTAATTCTTGGATTTGCTTGACTGATTTTATTCCTGACCTAAAACAACTTCACAAAATTTTCATAGAAAATAACATTGAAGTATTTTCTTATTGGGGAAAAAATGATGCCATTATTCATGAAAAAATTAAACATAAATTTTCAGAAATATTTCTAGGTGCAGAAATTTTTACCTTGAATGAAGGACATGAATTATTAAACAAAAATTTATTTTCTTTAATTAAAAACAAATTATTTGCATGATGGTATTTGTTTATTTAATGGCAATATTGTTATTTTTTTATGCAATTAGCATGATAAGTTTGCGATTCCTTTGGAAAAAAATTCCTCATTTTGAAACAACTCAAAACGATTTCAAAACAAAAATTTGTGTTGTAATTCCAGCACGAAATGAAGAAAAAAATATTGGCATTTTATTAAAAGAAATTATATCGCAGAACTATCCAAAACAACTTTTACAAATTATTGTTATGGACGATGATAGTACTGATGAAACTAAAAAAATAGTTAGCACTTTTCCAGATGTGAAGTATTATTTTTTACCCGATTTGATAGAAAAAGAAAGCACTCAAGCCTATAAGAAAAAGGCTATAGAACTTGCCATAAATTTTACTGATGCAGAATTGATTGTTACTACCGATGCCGATTGTAATTTTTGTGAAAATTGGTTGCCTAGTTTGGCTGCGTATTACGAAAAAAATAAATGGCAAGCTATAATTGCCCCGGTAACTTTTCATGAACCCAAAAATTGGTTCGACGTTTTTCAACGAATTGATTTTAATATGATGCAGGCAATAACTGCAGTTTTGGGATTTTATCATAAAGGAGCATTGGCAAATGGAGCTAATTTTGCATATACAAAAAATGCATTTGAACAAGTAAATGGTTTTTTAGGAATCAATCATTTGGCAAGTGGCGACGATATGCTTTTGCTCAATAAAATAAATAAAACTTTTGCAGGAAAAAGTTCATTTTTAAAATCACGCCATGCCATTGCATTTACCGAAGCCATGCCAAGCATAAAAGATTTTTATAAACAACGAATTCGATGGGCTTCAAAGTCGGCATATTTTAAAGATGCAAGTGTAATTCTTATTTTAGGATTAATGTTTTTTTTCAATTTGGGATTGTTTGTTTTGTTACTTGCTGGATTTTTTTCGTTAAAATTATTTATAATTTTCCTTGTCATGATAGTTGTAAAATCTTTAGCAGAAATTGTTTTATTGTATCCTGTTAGTGATTTTTATGGCAGTAAAAAGGACTTGAAATATATTTTAATTTTACAACCATTACATATTTTTTATATAATCAGTGCGGGGTTTTTATCGCAGTTTTTGAGTTATGATTGGAAAGGGCGGCAGACGAAATGATATTAAGCGGTTTCATATTATATTTGATTTTTTAAATGATACAAAAAAAATATACTTCCCGATTTTGGAAACGCTTTTTTAAAAAGAAATTAGCGTTGATTTCTTTGGGGGTTATATTGATTACAGTGTTGATTTCAATTTTTGCATATCCGTTATCAACCGATAAAAATGCAGATGCGAATACCGTGATTTTAGAAATAGGCACAAGACCAATGGGGTTTTCGTGTTTTCTGTTGAAAAAAAAATTGAATGATTCAATTTCTAAAAAATCAGTCATTGATTTTTTGTTTTTTGGAAATGAAATTGCTTACAATTACATTCCAGTAAAAAATTATTCAATAAAAGAAGATAGTATTTTTTATGAAAAAATAATTGATGAAAACCTTATTGAAAAGGAATCTAAATCTCTTTCATTTTTTGCAAAAAAAGATTGTTCAATTGAAATGTTTAAAAAAAATAATATTGAAAAAAGAACATTTCTTTTAGGCACAGACCGTTTTGGAAGGGATTTATTTTCTAGATTACTTTTAGGCTCACGAGTAAGTATTGCAGTTGGTTTGATAGCCGTTTTTATTTCTATTTTTATCGGTGTTTTGTTGGGTGCTATTTCTGCATATTATGGTGGTTGGGTGGATAGTCTTATTATGTGGCTTATAAATGTGGTATGGGCAATTCCAACATTGCTTTTGGTGTTTGCCATAACTATGGCGTTGGGCAAAGGGTTTTGGATAATTTTTATTGCAGTTGGATTAACAATGTGGGTGGGCACTGCAAGGCTTATTCGAGGTCAAGTTTTAAGTTTAAAAGAATTGGAATATATTCAAGCAGCAAAAGTTTTAGGCTATTCAAATGCAAGAATTATTTTAAAACACATTTTGCCAAATATTATTGGTCCTACAGTAGTAATGGCAGCAAGTAATTTTGCGACAGCAATATTAATAGAAGCTGGTTTAAGTTTTTTAGGAATTGGAGTACAACCTCCCACACCAAGTTGGGGTTTGATGATAAAAGAAAATTATAATTTTATAATTACCAATAGACCAATGTTGGCAATAATTCCTGGTTTGGCAATTATGTTTTTGGTTTTAGCGTTTAATTTATTGGGCAATGGATTGCGAGATGCATTGGATGTAAAGGAAAAAGTGTAAGGGGCGAAATTCATTAAAATTCAAAAAATAAAATTGTACTTTTGCCAAATGAGTACAACTATTCTTACGCCAAAAGATTTTACCACCGACCAAGAAGTGCGTTGGTGTCCAGGATGTGGAGATTATTCTATTCTTAAACAAATGCAAACGGTGTTGCCAACAATAGGTGTGCCCAAAGAAAATATTGTTATCATTTCTGGTATTGGCTGTTCATCGCGTTTTCCATATTATATGAATACATTTGGTTTACATTCCATTCATGGGCGTGCACCATCATTTGCTTCAGGATTAAAAACCACTCGTCCAGAATTGAGTGTTTGGATTGTAACAGGCGATGGCGATGCATTGAGCATTGGCGGAAATCATTTGATACATACCTTGAGAAGAAATTTTAATCTTCAAATTTTATTATTTAATAATCAAATTTATGGATTAACAAAAGGGCAATATTCACCAACCAGCGAAGAACATAAAATTACGAAATCTACTCCTATGGGAAGTTTGGATCATCCATTTAATCCAGCGGCTTTGGCTTTAGGTGCTGATGCAAGTTTTTTTGCAAGAAGCCTCGACAGAGATCCAAAACATTTGCAAATGGTATTGAAACGAAGCCATGAACATCAAGGCGCAGCTTTGGTAGAAATTTATCAAAATTGCAATATATTTAATGATGGTGCATTTGAATTATTTACTGAAAAAAATAGCAAAGCCGAGAAAACAATTTTTGTAGAACATGGTCAACCGTTGGTTTTTGGAAATAATAAAAAATTAGGTATAAAACTAGATGGAACAACTCCAAAAATTGTGGAACTTGAAAATGAAAGTTCAATAAATGACTTGTGGATTCATGATGAAAAAGATTTGATTAAAGCATCTATTTTATCAAGAATGTATGCTAATGAAGCACCATTTGAAAATTTCCCTAGACCGTTTGGCGTTTTTTATGCAAAAGAAAGACCTTGCTATGATGATTTGGTGCAGCAACAAATGGCTCAAGCCTTGGAACAAAAAGGAGCGCCAAACCTTGATGCATTATTGAAAGGGAAAGAAACCTGGACGGTGCAATAATTTTTTTAGAACATAAAATAATGAATAAAGCAAGCGTGTTTATATGTATTATATGTTTCAGTTTAATTGGAATTTTAAATTCATGTAAAAAAACTACATCATGCTTAACACCTCAATTTGTAACGTTAAACTTTTCGACATTTAAATTAAACGACACGGGAAAAGTAATAGATTCCATTTTGCCTAAAGTAAATTTTTATTTGGCAGATACACCTATTTACTTTTTGCAAGAAAAAGAAAATGTGAAAAATTTTAGTGCATTATTATCACCCGAAAAAACAATTCAAAAATTTTATTTAAATCCAAACACCGATGATATTATTTTAGATACTATTTTTTTGCAATATTCTAGTAACTTAAATTTTATTAGTAACAGTTGTGGTTATCAGCATTTTTATAATTTAGAAAAAGTATGGAGTTCGCAATTTAATATTGATAGTATTTGGCTAAATGAAAAATTAGTGAATAATGAAATTAACAAAACCCATATTCACATCCTTTTTTAAGATGATAAAAAATATTTTTTATTTTATAATACTGTTTACATTTTTTTGTTACTTAAAAAGTAATGCACAATCGGATACTGTAAAAAACAAGCCATTTACTTTTTTTAAAATAGGTATTGATTTAGCAAAACTTGGAGCTTCATTTTTACAACCCAATTATAGAGTTGCCGAATTTCAGTTTGAAGCAAATGGAAAAAAAACAACAAATTATTTAATTGAAACAGGTCTGTCTTCAAGCAAAACTAATAATGATTATATAAACTTTAAAAGCAGTACTTATTTTTTAAGAGTAGGCTTGGATAAAAATTTTTTTAGCTCCGAATATTTTGGCGACAAAGACAATGCATTTGCTGGGTTTCGATATGCAGGTGCATTTGTAAAAAATAATGCGGGAACATACATAATAAAAAACCCGTTGTGGGGAAATCAAACTGGAGTTTTTGATGGTTATAGTTTTTATGCGCACTGGATAGAATTAACAGGAGGTTTTAAAGTAGAAGTAAAACAAAACATCTTTTTAGGTTGGACAATTCGAGGAAAAACCTTGTTGAATGGCAAAAATGTAAAACAACATTTGCCTGCATATATTGCAGGATATGGAAATGCAGAAAAACAACCCGCCTTCGATTATAATTTTTATTTACTTTATAGTATTGGCAAACGCTAGTATTTTTTGATAAAATAAAAAAAATATAGTTTTTGTGAAAAGAATATTAACAAAAAGTTTTGTGAAGTGAATATTTTTTTATTATTTGGCAGAATGAATTGAATAAGGATGAATTGCATTTATATAAATTAATCTATAAAATCAATAAAACAAAAGAGTTCATAAATTTTAAACGAAAAAAAGTGAGAAAAAAAAATGTATTTAATTTGTCAAACTATTTGATATATAATAAAAATACAATACATTTGTCTTCTTACACGAGAACCAAGTAAAAAAACTATGATGAAAAACATATTTTTAAAGTTGATAGTATTAGGCGCAACACTTAATTTAGTAAGTTGCGCAAGCGGACCAAGAGGCGAATTGATTGGAAATCCGAATAAACTTTCTGCCAATTCTGCTACACCAGTAGGAATGGTTTGGGTTCCTTCGGGCGTTATGCACATGGGTGCAAGCGATCAAGATGTTCGTAGCGCAAACGATGTTAAAAACAGAACCATTCAAATGGTTGGTTTTTATATGGATGCCACAGAAGTAACAAACTCTGAATATCGTCAATATGTAAATTGGGTAAAGGATTCAACAGCTCATTCTTTATTAGGAAATTTTAAAGATGAAGATGAAAGCGGAAATCAATTAATCGATTGGCGTAAAAAAATCAAATGGACAAGCGAAGAAGTTACTGATGCCATGTTCTCTTATTTCATTCCTGCTTCTGAAAGCATTTGGGGCAAAAAAGAATTTGATAATGGAAAATTAATGTATCATTATGAAGAATTTGATTACGATCAAATGGCAAAAAATCCAAATGCCCCTCGTTCTTCTTATTTAAGAAAATATGATATCAAAGCATATCCTGATACTACAGTTTGGATGAAAATGTTTACCTATTCATATAACGAACCAATCACTCATCAATATTTTTGGCATCCTTCTTTCAACAACTATCCTGTAGTTGGTGTAAACTGGTATCAAGCAAATGCATTTGCTCATTGGAGAACAAAATTTTGGAGATCTTATCGTGATTCTAAAAAAGTTTACCAAGAAGGTGCGTTTCGTTTGCCAAGTGAGGAACAATGGGAATGGGCTGCTCGTGGAGGAAGAACACAATCGCCATATCCTTGGGGAGGTCCTTATTTAGTAAACAAAAAAGGTTGTTATTATGCAAACTTCAAACCTAATCGTGGAAATTATAGCGCTGATGGTGGTTTGTATACAGTAAGAGCAGATGCTTACAATCCAAATGATTATGGTTTATATAATATGAGTGGAAATGTTTCTGAATGGACATCTTCACCTTATGTAAGTGCAGCTTATAATCAAGTTGCTGATATGAGTCCAGATATTAAATTAAATACAAAAGATAATGATCCAATTTATTGGAAAAGAAAGTCAATACGAGGTGGAAGCTGGAAAGACGTTGCCTATTATTTGCAAGTTAGTTCAAGAGACTATGAATTTGCAGATACTGCAAAAGCTTACATAGGCTTTAGATGTATTACAGAATTTATAGCACCAGCATTGACTAACAAAAGACCAAAGAAAAATTAATAAATTAAAAAAAAATTAAAAATTAATAAACTAACATGAGAGGAATATCATTATTTTTTGAAACTAACACTGGAAAAAGATTAAAAAATCTTATTATTGGACTTGGCGCATCGGTTGTACTTATGGGAGCCTTGTTCAAACTTCAGCATTGGAAAGGTGCGAGTGAAATGTTGATTATTGGAATGTCTGTAGAAGCATTTATCTTTGCTTTGTTGGGGATTTTACCTCCACACAAAGATTACTATTGGGAAAAATTTTATCCTGGAATTGATGATAATCCACACGTAGAAGCGTATAAGAAAAAAACAAAATTTGACCCTAAATCAATTATTGCTCCTGGAACTGGTGGCGGTGGTGGAAATGCATCAGCAACGGCATCTTTGGATAAAATGTTGGAAGAAGCAAATATTAATCCTGCTAATTTATCAAGATTAAATGCTAATTTTAGTAAATTCAGCGATACAGTTGATCAAGTTAAAGACATTTCAAATGTTACTTCTGCAACAAACGAATATTCTGCAAAAGCAAGAGAAGCAGCAACTGCTTTAACTCAAATGAAAGATACTTTTGTAGGTGCTTCAGCAACATTAGCTTCATTTAATAATGCAGCTGGTGAAACAGCGAAGTTCCACGAACAAGTTTCTGTTTTGACTAAAAACTTAGGTTCTCTTAATAATATTTATGAAGTTGAATTAAATGATGCGAATAATCACTTAAAAGCAATGAATAAATTCTATAGTAATTTAGTAAATGCTTCTGATGCTATGCAAAATAGTGTTGAAGATGCTAATAAAGCTAAAGACCAAATGAAATCATTGGCTTCTAACTTAAGTACATTGAACCAAGTTTATGGTAATATGCTTAATGCGATGCAAGGACGTTAGTTTTTAAAACTATTTCAAAAAATCAAACAAATAACGTATTTTTTTATATAAATAAAAATCATAAAAGTAGAAGATGTCTATACCTAAGGAGCCCAGGC
>JAGNRR010000204.1 GCA_017988595.1 Chitinophagaceae bacterium | reverse complement strand
GTTATATCCATAGTAGTAGGATTAATTTCTTTTAAAGCATTTGTTTCGGTAACTCTTTTGTAAAAATGCAAACCACCAAAACTATTTCCTGCTATTAATTCTGGAATACCATCATTATTTAAATCGCCAAAAACGGGAGTAAAATTATAACCCGTTTTTATATTAGCATAAGTTGAATCTGTTCTTGAAAAGTTTCCAAAATTGTTCACAAACGAAGAGTCAAAACGTTCCAAATGTCCTATTTGATTACCAATCAATAATTCATCTTTGTTTGAAAAATCCATTATAGAAATTGCAGGTGCACATTGACCTAAATCAGTAAAATATTTCGCAGTTTTATAATCTCCTAAATTGTTTTTTATCAAATTAAAAGTTTTTTGATTTGGTATTGTAGATACATCCTTGAAAAATGCTAAATGACCTGTATCATTTCCAATCAATAAATCTTTTTTTCCATCAAGATCAAAATCGTAAAAAATAGGCATGGCTTTTCCGCCAACATTTATATTTTGAAAATTAGAAGATGTTAAATTTAATATTGGTGTTACAGAATTTGAAACTGCTGAATTTTTATAAAAATTTAAAGTACCATTTTTCAAACCAATAATAAAATCGTCAATGCCATCACCATCGGCATCGCCAAATTGCGGAGCAATGCTTTCATGATTTTCAAGACTTATATTTAAAAAGTCACGTGTAATTAATTCAAATTGAATTGTAGAAACCGTAGAATTATTTCTATAATATGCTACACTTGCAGCCGAAGATATTGTTGTTTGATTATTTAAATAACCTTCATTTCCAATAAATAAATCCAATTTCCCATCTTTATCATAATCAAATAAAGTGGGTTTGCTATATTGACCAACATCAATCATTGAGTTGGTAAGTAAACTGTCATTTTGATAAACAAAATTAGGCAGTGCAGTTGTTCCTGTATTTTTATACCACATTACAGCATTAAAATTTGGTCTATTAATGCCATCTTCATGTGATGTAATTAATAAATCTTTTTTGCCATCATTGTCAATGTCTTCATAAAAAGGTGATAGCCAGTTTGGTTCTGGAAGTTTTACAGTGTCATTATTTGCACTCCAAACAGTGTCTTGGGCTGTAATTAAATTTGCTGTTGAAGTTCCTCCATTTCTAAAAAATTGTAAATCGCCAAAATCAACATGACCATTTAATAAATCTAAATCGCCATCATTATCAATATCAATTGCCAAAGGACAATTGCCAGTATGTCGTTCTTTTCCTTTATAACCAATTTGTGGTGTTGTGCAAGTAATATTTAAATTGTGCAATCTAATTCCAGGTTGTTGAAGTTTTCCCCAGCAATTATCTTCCAAAACCATACGCATCGAATCGCATGAATAATTACCATCTTTTCTGAGATTTTTATAATAAACAATAAAATTTCCTTGCACATCAAATGCCAAAACATCTAAATCGCCATCGCCATCCACATCTACAATATTTGGAATTTCTTGGGGATGAGAATACACGTTAGGAAAACCAAATGCACCTGGAAAACGCAATTCTTTATAAAATGTAAATTTCAATTCATTATTTTGATAATAACCTTTATAAACCCAAACACCACTTTGTCCTTTGTGAAATAAATCTGGAACACCATCGCAATTGTAATCAATAAGTTTTAAATAGGAATAAATTGGCGGAAAATTATTTGCATATTTTGGGTTGTATTCATATTTTATTTCATTAATATTTGAAACATTTAGAAAAGTTTTTACTTGATGTGAAACCTGATCATATAAAACCAAATCAGCTCTGCCATCTTGATTTAAATCACCTTTTACAATTTGAATAGAATTGATTCCACCACAAAATCCACCTAAAGCTTCTTTGCCATTTTGAAACACTTTTGCATCACCGTTTGGACGATAAATTTCTATTTGAGCAATTGAATTTAATACTTGAAAAAAGTTAATAAGCAAAAACAATATTTTTTTCATAAGTGTTTTATTTTAAAATGTATTTAGCTGTTGTTCTTGTTTTTTGTTCTAGTAAAATTAATCGATTTTCGAGTAAGTTTGATAATATAGACGTATTATAATGTCGAATAGTTAGTATTTCTACACCAAAATTTGTTCTTATTTTGTAATCTTGCTCTAAACTTGCTAATACCTTTTCAATTTTTTCGCTAACATCGTCTACACAGCAAACAAAACTAATTGCTGCATTTTGTGTAATATTCATTTTTAATTGATAAGTTGAAAATGCTTTGTAAATAATGCTCAAATTTTCTTCGTTCATAAACGAAAAATCTTTTGTACTTAAACGAATCATTACTTGATTTTTTTTATAAACCATCAATGGAGGATAATTTTTTTTATCTACCAATGAATGAATTTTTGTGCCTTCTATTTTTTCATCCAAAAAACATTTCACATACATGGGAATGTTTTTATTCTGAAGGGGTTTTATGGTTTTAGGGTGAATTACTTGGGCGCCATAAAATGCAAGTTCAATTACTTCTCTGAAAGATATATCGGCTATCTTTTCTGTATCTTTAAAAAGTTTTGGGTCGGCATTTAAAAGTCCAGGCACATCTTTCCAAATTGTTACGCTTTCTGCATTTAAACAATAAGCAAAAATTGCTGCACTAAAATCCGAACCTTCTCTGCCAAGTGTTATTGAATTATTTTCATCTGTAGAGCCTATAAAACCTTGTGTAATGATAATTTTATTGTCATTTATCAGTGCAGGCATTTTTTCTAAAATCAACGATTCGGTTAAATCCCAATCTACTTTTGCATCTTTGTAATCATCATTTGTTTTTACAAAATCTCGAGCATCAAGCCAAATAGAATTGCAGTTTTCTTGTTCCAAATATGCTTGAATAATTGCTGTAGAAAGCAATTCACCAATACTTACAATTTGATCATAATAATAATTTTTATCACGAAGTGGCTTTTCATTCAAAATCCAATCCATTTCGGTGAAAAAATGATTTAATTTTTCAAAAACTACATCAGTATCATTTCCTAATAAATCTGTAGCAAAATCAATATGGTTTTTTTCTAATGCAGCATATAGTTGTTTGGCTATTTGCAATTCGCCATCGCAAAAAGCTTTTGCAATTTCCTCTAAAGCGTTTGTAGTTTTGCCTTTGGCAGAAATAACAACAAGCGAAGGTTTTTCATTTATAATAAGTTGAGCTACTTTTTTAGCTCTTTCAACAGTTTCTATAGACGCTCCTCCAAATTTAAAAATTTTCATACTGTAAAAGTAGTTTGGAATTTGTATTTTTGGAAATTATCAATCACAATAAAAGAATTATGAAAATAGATATAAATTTTAACAAAAACGAAGATGGAAATAAATTAAAAC
>JAGNRR010000203.1 GCA_017988595.1 Chitinophagaceae bacterium | reverse complement strand
CCAGGCATACTTTCATCTAGCAACACCACATCTACTTGTTCTGTCTTTAAAAAATCCAACGCATCGTGCCCGTTACTAGAACTAAAAACTTCGTATCCCTTATTTTTCAAAAAAATGATTTGAGATTTCAACGATTCCAATTCATCATCTATCCACAAAATTTTATTAGCCATTGTTTTTCATTTTTATTATTATAGTCAAAAATAGAATTCTTGTCCTATAAAAACTCTATTTATTAAAATAAATTGTATTTTAACATTAATTTCTATTTTTATAAATTCAATTAAAAAAGATTTCTTTTGACAAAAAAAATAATAAACGACCCTGTTCATGGATTTATTTCCATTCAAGATGATTTAATTTTTCAAATCATTTCACATCCAATTTTTCAACGATTACGAAGAATAAAACAAATGGCACTCGCCTATTTAGTTTATCCAGGTGCTGTACACACCAGACTTCATCATGCTTTGGGTGCTTATCATTTAATCACAATGGCAATGGAAGAACTTCGACAAAAAGGCACTGAAATTTCAGATGACGAATTTAGAGGTGCACAAGTTGCTATTTTATTACACGATATTGGCCATGGACCTTTTTCGCATGCGCTCGAAAAAACATTGCTCAATGTTTCGCATGAAAATATTTCTATTCGGATTATGAAAAAATTAAATTCTGAATTGAATGGCGCTTTAGACATAGCAATTTCTATTTTTGAAAATAAGTATTCAAAGAAATTTCTGCATCAATTAATTAGCGGACAATTGGATGTTGACCGATTGGATTATTTAGCTAGAGATAGTTTTTTTACAGGCGTTTCCGAAGGTGTTATTGGTTATGATAGAATTATAAAAATGTTGGTGGTAAAAAATGATACGTTGATGGTAGAAGAAAAAGGCATTCATAGTATCGAAAAATTTTTAATCGCTCGACGATTAATGTATTGGCAAGTGTATTTGCATAAAACGGTTTTAAGTTCCGAAATAATGCTGGTTCATATTTTAAAACGAGCCAAGGAAATTTCATTTCAAAATAAACCACTTTTTGCCACACCATCTTTGCATTATTTTTTGACCGAAAAAAATATTGAATTTGAAAAAAACGATATCGCTTTAGAACATTTTTGTTTATTAGATGACCACGATATTGCATGTTGTATAAAAGTTTGGTCAAAATGTGATGATGAAATATTGAGCGATTTATGCAACAGATTATTGAATAGAAATTTATTTAAAATAAAATTTCATTCCGAAAAAAATAAAGAAGAAATTGAAAATATAAAAATGCAATTTGCTGAAAAATATCATCAACAAAATTCGCTACACTATTATTACAAAGAAAGTGAAACTCAAAATTTGATGTATGATGAACACGAAACTCAAATTAATATTTTATTTAAAAACGGTGAAATAAAAAATATTGCAGAAGTAGACTATTCTTTAATAAAAGGTGGAATGCTTGTAAACGAAAAACGAAAATTTAGTTGTTTTGGATTATAAAATTATACGATGTTGCTGTGAATAAACTGTTGCTTTTTCATTTCTACAAAATGCCAAAAGCGAAATACCACAATCTTCAGCAACCCTTACAGCCATAGAACTAGGCGCAGAAACAGCAGCCAATATCGGAATTTTTGCACGATAACATTTGCTAATAATTTCGTAGCTCAAACGACCACTAACCAACAACACATTTGTATCAAAAAGTTGTTGAGTATTGATTAAATTTCCAATCACTTTATCAACAGCATTATGTCTGCCAATATCTTCTTTTAAGGCAAGCATTTTTCCATTTTTCGAAAACGCAGCCGATGCATGAGAACCTCCAGAATGATGAAATGTTTTTTGCATTGTTTGCATTTTTTCAAACATCATTAAAATATCAGAAGCTTTAATTTCAATATTATTTTGCAATGCTTCGCCCAAAAACAAATCTTCTTCTTTTTTGCCACACATGCCACAACTTGTAACCGACATTAAATTTCGTTTTGTATCAATACCTTTTTTTAATTCATTGATGGGAATATTCACATTAGCCGAAGTGATAAAACCCAATTCGTTTTTATTCAGAAATGAAAGTTGAAGTTTTTCATTATCATTTTGATAAACATTTTCAGTCCATAAAATTCCTCTAATCAAATCTCCTTCATCGCCTGGAGAACGCATGGTTATTGTATAAGGCTCATTATTTATAGAAATTTGAATAATTTCTTCTACAGACAATTCATCTTCAACATTTATTTTTTCGCTTGAAGTAAATTTTATTGCATGAACTTTTTCGGTGAGTTTCATAGGATAAAGATAAGGTTGAAAATAAGATGAAAATGAAAAAATTTAATCGCTTGTATTATAGAATACATATATTTGATTAATCAAAAAATTTTATGGCAAAAAATAAAGTAATTAAAACACCGCCAAAATTATTTAAAGAAACACAAAATTTAATAGCTGAGATTTCGAAAGATCTAAATGGAGATTTTGTGTCATATTGGGTATCTGGAAATAGTAGAATTGCAGATGAAGATATAATTGCATTTTATGAAGTTTTTAAAAACAAAAACAAAAAAGAAAATTTATATATTTATATAAAAAGCGATGGTGGATCAGGCGAAGCATCGCTTAGAATAGTAAATTTATTAAGAAATTATTATAAAAAAATTATTGCTTTTGTTCCACTAGATTGTGCATCAGCAGCAACAATGTTAGTTTTAGGAGCAGATTTAATAAAAATGGGTCCTTTGGCTTATTTATCAGCAATCGACACTTCAATTACTCACGATTTATCTCCGATAGACAAAGATAATGATTTGGTAAGTGTTAGTCAAAATGAACTTAGTAGGGTAATAAATTTATGGAATAAACACAAAGTGCAGACTGATAAAAATCCTTATTCTGATATATTAAATTATATTCATCCTTTGGTTATAGGTTCAGTAGATAGAGCCACTTCATTATCTATCAAATTAACAACAGATATTCTTTCGTATCATTTAAAAGATAAAGAGAAGGCAAATAAAATAAGCAATACTTTAAATTCAGATTATCCATCACATTCTTATCCAATAACAATTAAAGAAGCAAAAAAAATTGGTTTAAATGTAGAAGATTTGGATGATACCATTAATGACAAGTTATTTAAATTAAATGAATTATATTCTGAAATGGCTCAATTAGCTTATACAGATTATGATGAATTGAATTATCATGACAATGAAATTCTTAAAGTTATTGAAGGGATTGATATTAAATTATTTTATCAAAAAGATAAAGATTGGCACTACAGATCGGAAGAAAAGCGTTGAATTCCATTAAATGACAACAGTAGTTGGAGAAAAATAATTTTAAAAAATAAAAAAATAGAAGAAGCTAGTT
>JAGNRR010000202.1 GCA_017988595.1 Chitinophagaceae bacterium | reverse complement strand
GCCTTTTGCTTATGATAAGGACAAACACACTCTACACTAAACAACATTTTTTCTTTTCTTTGTGCTGTACTTGCACTTGTTTTAGTGGGTTTTGTTGCCCAGTTGTTGCCCAAATAAATACGCAACCCCTGAAACCCTTTATTGATAGGGCTTTACATTTTAGCTTAACAATTTGTATCGGAAAGTAATTTTCTACGAACTACAACTTAGCATCGAACATCCTACTTTATTTTTTGCCCAATCGGGTCTTTTGGCAAACCATTTTTCGCTTTCTGGTTGCTCATCGTATGGATGTTTTAATAGTTTATACAGCTCATCAATTATTAAATAATTTTCTTGATTGGCTTCATCAATTGCTAATTGTGCTATATAATTTCTAAATATAAATTTTGGATTTACAAGATTCATTTTCTTTTTTCGTTCTTCGTCTGTTTGATTTTCTTGTTTAATATGTGATAAATAATTTTCAAACCAAATCATCCAATTTGCTTTAGTTTCATTTGTATTTTCTGTTAAATTATAAAATGAAAATTCGATTTTTTTGAAAGCTAATTCAGGTGTGTCATTTTTTATAACATCAGCAAGTAATCTAAAAAAAATTGTAAAATCAGTTTCGGATTTCGATAAATTTTCTTTTAAATTTTCAATTAATAAAATACTGTTTTCATCAATATTTTCAATACCCAATTTTTGCAACATCATTTTTTGATAAGCTAAATTGTAATTTTTATTAAATAAATGCAGTTCGTTTTCCAATAATGGCGCTTCTTCAATCAAAGGAAAAAGTGCATTAGCAAGCTGTATTAAATTCCAAAAAGCAACTTGAGCTTGTTTGCCAAAAGCATATCGTTTTCCTTGTGCATCCGTAGTATTTGGCGTCCAATTTTCATCGTAATTTTCTAGAAAACCAAAAGGACCAAAATCAATACTCAATCCTAATATTGACATATTATCGGTGTTCATTACACCATGAACAAAACCCACACGTTGCCATTCTACAATCATTTCCAGCGTTTTTTGGCAAACTGTTTTAAAAAAATCTACATATTTTTCTTTACCAGTTTTTAATATTTCAGGATAAAAATATTGAATGGTATAATCTGCAAGTTTTTTTAAATTTATCAAATCTTTTCGTGCAGAAAAAATTTCAAAATTTCCAAATCGTATAAAAGATGGAGCAACACGACAAACGATTGCTCCTTTTTCAAATTCTGCATTTCCATTGTAAAGTATATCTCTTAAAACTTCATCTCCAGAAAGTGATAAGGAAAGTGAACGTGTGGTGGGCACGCCAAGATGAAACATAGCTTCGCTACACAAATGTTCTCGGATAGAAGAACGTAGAACAGCCAATCCATCTGCATTTCGAGAATATGGTGTTTTGCCAGCTCCTTTTAATTGCAAGGTCCAACGATTATTTTTTTCATTGATTAATTCAAACAAATTTATTGCTCTTCCATCGCCAAGTTGACCAGCCCAATGACCAAATTGATGCCCTCCATAACACATCGAAAATGGTTTTGTGTTTGGAAAAATTTCTTCGCCAATTAAAATCTTTCTAAAAAATTCATCGTTAATTTCTTCGTTTGACAAATCCAATTCGGTGCATAAATCATCTGAAAGATGAATCAGTTTACCTGATTTTGGTTTTTTAGGAAACACCACACTATAACATGCATTAAAAACTTGCCTTCGATTATTTTCTAAATTTTCATCAGCTGGTAAATTTTCTAAAAAACTATTATCAATTTTAAAATTCAAAATATGCATGTTTGTAATTTGCAAAGATAGTTTCAAACATTTTTTAATGATTAAACAATTTTTAGGGTAAAAAATTTTACTTTTGCATTTATGTCAATATCAAATTTATTAGAACAACGTTGCGGAAATGCCTGTGAATTTTGTGATAACACAAAAGAGAATTTACAAACCTATATAGTTTCACCAAAAACAGAAAATAAACCTGAAAATCAAGTGGCACTTTGTGAAACTTGTTTTAATAAAATTAATGAAAATGATTTTTCGGATAAAAATTATTGGCGCTGTTTGACAGGAAGCATTTGGAGTGAAACACCTGCTGTTCAAGTATTATCCTATAGAAGTTTACAAAAAATTTCGGATGAAGAATGGGCTCAAGAAACGTTAGATTCGGTTTTTTTGGATGAAGAAACGATGGAATGGGCAAACAATGGTGTTGTAAAAAACACTGGCGAACTTGTGCATCGAGATTCAAATGGAACAGTTCTAGAATCGGGCGATAATGTTTTATTAATTCAAAATTTGAATGTAAAAGGCACAAATTTTATTGCACCAAAAGGAACCAAAGTGCCTAAAATAAGATTGGTACATGATAATGATGAACATATTGAAGGAAAAATTAATGGCAGCACAATTGTTATTTTAACCAAGTTTGTAAAAAAAGCTTAGTAACTTTTACTCATAAAAAACAATAACTTCTTTATTTGTTTTTCTATTTAAATCAGGAACCTTGCAATTTTCCGCAGGATAACCAATTGGAATTAATAAAAAAGGTTTTTCGTTCTCAGGTCGATTTAGCACTTTCGATAAAAAATTCATTGGACTGGGCGTGTGTGTTAAAGCCACTAATCCACATTGATGAATTGCTTGTAATAAAAATCCGCAAGCAATGCCAACAGATTCTTGTACATAATAATTCGTTTTCTTTTTGCCATTTTCTAAGTCATAAGATTTTCTAAATAAAATAATCAGTGCAGGTGCAATTTCTAAAAAAGGTTTTTGCCAATTTGTGCCAAATGCTTTTAAATCATCAAGCCATTCTTGTGACATTCTGCCATGATAACTTTCAAATTCTTCCTGTTCGGCAGCAACTTTAATTTTCGATTTTAATTCTGGATTTGTTACTACACAAAAAGTCCAAGGCTGTTTGTGTGCGCCAGAAGGCGCTGTGGAAGCTGCCATGATAATATTTTCTAAAACTTCTTTTGGAATTTGTTTGTCAGAAAATTCACGAACAGTTCTCCTTGTATTCATAAATTCGAAGTGAGTTTTGCTTAATTCGATTAGTTCTTCAAGGGAATAAGTTTTTTTAGAATAAGAAATAAAATTTGCATCCATCATTTTTTTAATAACAATATTAACTAAAAAAAGGGAATGTATCTTTGCTGATATTAATTTTATAATGGAAAAAGAAACAGAATTAAGTTGTTGTGTAATTTCTTGCGATAAGCCTTTAGATGAAAATTATTGGAATACACAATATGAAAATAATACAACAGGATGGGATTTAGGTGATGCTACTCCAGCTTTTAAAAATTATTTTGAAGGCATAGAAGATAAAAATTTATCAATTTTAATACCAGGATGTGGCAATGCTCATGAAGCAAATTTGTTG
>JAGNRR010000201.1 GCA_017988595.1 Chitinophagaceae bacterium | reverse complement strand
ACTTTATCCATTCCAGGAATAGATTTAGACCAATTCATAGCCGTTTCCATGTTTTTCTTACCTTCTTCCATCATTTTTGTAAAAAATTCTGTAGGGTTAGCTGTAGTTTCATTTTTCGCACCATTGTTCGAAAAAAAGTTTGTTTGGTTGTCGAACCAATTTTTAAAGAAATCGTTTTGCATATTTTTTGTGGTTTTTGTAAAATTGTTAAAAGATTCTGGAATGTTATTAAATGATTCCAAAAATGGATTTGTTGTTGTGTTTGTTTTTGATTGTGACATGATTTTTTTACTTAAATTTTTTATTGTGATGCAAAGGTATTCGCACATTTCATTTTTTAGCACTTTTTAATGTGAAGATATTGCTAACAAGCCTTGAATTTAGGGCATTATAGCAGAAAATTAACAAAATTTCGGTCAATTTTATCAATTAACAAAAAATTTGTTGACAAATTCAACATTTTTGACTATTTTGCATTAAATTTAAACAAATATTTAGTTGAACTATTCAATATTATACAATTAATAACCTCAAAAAATACGTAATGAAATCAGAAAAAATAAAAAAAATAAGAAAAGAATATCATTTAACACAAGAAGAATTTGCATATAAATTAGGCATTTCAAGAGATACTTTATTAAATGCCGAAAAAGGATTACGAATTAGCAAGTATACCGAAAAACTCATTGAAGAATTTTTATTAATGCAGAAAAATTCAACACATAATACTCAAAAATCAAATGTTGAAAGAAACGACAATGCAATAAATGGAAATTCTGCCAATTTTTCAATGCATCAATACGAACAAATGAATTTAGCTTTATTGGCAAATGTTTCTACTTCATCAACCACATTAGCATTGGTAGTAGAAGTATTATCAAAAGTTGCTGATAAACCCATCCATGAAGTAAAAGAATTAGCTCAAAAAATATTAAACGACAAAAGCAATCAATTTGCACAAATGTTACAAATTATGCTTTAAATTGTAACAACAATTCCTCTAAGTCATTTGGCAAAAGAATCTTACTTTTTTATATACCTTTACAAAAAATATATAATGAAAAATTTAAAACAATATTTTCTATTCTCAATTTTAGTTTTTATTTCATTCTCTTTTGGTCTTGCAGACAATTGGGTTTTAATAAAGAAAAGTGATTACCAAATATTATTTCCGTTAGAACCAAAAGAAGAAAGTGAAAATATGGAATCAGCTATTGGCAATTTAAATATGACCTATTTAACATACTCAGCCACAGAATCCGAAACTGAAAAAAATTTAGTTTATATGATAATGCACACCGATTATCCCGATTCTGTAGTACATTCTGATTTTAAAACTCAATTAAAAACACTTTTTGATGGTGCCATCGAAGGAGCTGTTAATAATGTAAAAGGCAAGCTAATTCATCAAAAAGATATCGAAATAAATGGCTATCCTGGCCGAGAATTTTCTATTGATTATAACGATGGCGAAGCAGTTATGTTTATTAAAACATATCTCGTAAAAAACAGAATGTATATGCTTCAAACAATTACAAATACTGGCAAATATCCAAATGATGATATTACTAAATTTATGCAATCATTTAAATTGATGAATTAATATTTGAAAAATTTGTTTCCACAGAGCTTTATAAAATGCTTGCTACTGATAAATTCAAATTATATTTTTATTTTTTTTAGCAAGCAGTATTTATCTTTGGGTAGTGGAGATTAGAATTAATAATATTAAAACAACACCAAGTTGCTTTCTAAATTTAATGTTTGGACGAATTAAATTAGTGCTATTTTTCATGTTGCTTTTATCACTAAGTGCTTGTTCACAATATAAAGAGTGGCAACTTATTGAGATAAATGATTTATTATCTAAAGAAAAATACCATGAAGTTTTGCCGATAATAAAAAAAGAATTGAGCAAAGATTCTACTGATTTGTTGTTGTTACAGGCAGGTGTGGAAGCTTACACTATGACTGCCTCTTTTAATAATGCAATCTTTTTAGCAAAAAAAATGATTGAAATTGATTCAAATAACAATTATGCATACACTTTTGCAAGTCTTAATTATTATTCAAAAAAAAATTATGATTCTGCATTAATATTTGTAAATAGGGCGATAGACAATAAAACCGCTGGGCGGTTTGTAATCCACAAGAATCCAGAAATATATCCATTTGATGAAAATATTTTATACTTAAAATTTTTAAGGGCAACTTATAATACTGATGGAAAAACTAATTTAAAACAAGTTAAATTAGACATTGATGAGTTGTTTGAAAAAAACTATGACCCAATGGAAATGACTTTATTAAGAGGTAATTTTTATGGTACAATAGGCAAATTAGATGAAGCTTGTGTAGATTTTAAAGAAGCAAAAAAACTAGGTAATCCAGATGCAGATTGGTATATTGATAGATATTGCAAAAATCAACAGCTTAATGAAAATTAAGTGAATGAAAAATAGCATTCTCCCCAAAAACTTTAAGTTCACCCCTGAAAATGCTTTTCTCATTTTCTTTTTTTATTAAAAATAAAGCCTTTTATTTGCCAAAAAAAAATTATGATACAAGTAGGCGATGTTTTTGAACACGAATTTTCTTTCACACAAGATCAAGTAAACCAATATGCAGAAATCTCTGGAGATAAAAATCCATTGCATATCAATGAAGAAGCTGGCAAGGCTAGTATTTTTGGACGTTGTATTATCCACGGACATTTAAGTCAAAGTGTTTTTACCAAAATTTTTGGCACATTGCTTCATGCCGAAGGACATATCTATATGACTCAAAACACGCGTTTTTTGAAGCCCATGTTTGTTGGCGAAACGTACAAAGCGGTAATTACAGTTAAAGAAATTTTTCCAGAAAAAAACCGTGTGCTATATGAAACTAAAGTACAAGATGCCACTGGGGCAGACACTATTGTTGGCGATGCCACTTTAGTAAATAAAACAAAATATGTTTGGTAAAACATTCGGTTTCTAACATAAAAAAAATGCAATAATTTCTTATTGCATTTTTTTTATTTAAAAGAGTTAAAAGCTAAGTTTATTTATTTCCTGCTTTAAGAAATTCTTCAACTTTATCTTTATGTACAATATTGTTTTTAAATGAATATGCACCAGTTTTAGAACTGCGCATTACACGAACTACTTTACTGTAGTTTTTTGATTCTGCAGCCGCTGCCGCATCTTTCTTAATCGCTGTTTTTGCTACTTTTGCCATGGTTTGTTTTATTTAATTTCTTTGTGAACTGTATATTTCTTCATAATAGGATTGTATTTTTTCAATTCAATACGCTCCGGAGTATTTTTTTTATTTTTCGTAGAAATGTATCTGCTTGTACCAGCCAATCCCGATTCTTTATGTTCTGTACATTCTAA
>JAGNRR010000200.1 GCA_017988595.1 Chitinophagaceae bacterium | reverse complement strand
CAAAAACCAATCAGTTTTACATCAATTCTACAAACGGAAATGTTTATGGAACAAATAAAACACTAAATCAAGTAGGACCATTTTCATATAAAAATAAAACCGAAATAGAGAATTTGTATTTATGTGGAGCTAGTACTTTGTCTCATGGTGTTACCGGTGCAACTTATTCTGGTTTAGCTGCTGCGGCTCAAATTTTAAATTGTACATCTGATGATTTATTAATTAAAGATGATTCGCAGAAAATTAAAATTTATGATGCCGAAGATAGCACTACTTGGAGCGAATTTGTTCACAAGAAGAGAGAAGATAAAATCAGAAATTTTAAGGAAATTAACTTAGGTTAGTAATAGTAAATATGAAAAACGTTTTAGTAATACATTACTCGCAATCAGGTCAATTAACAGAGATTCTTGATAATTTGACGCTACCATTTACTTCAGATGATGAAATTAATATTACACATTACATCATCGAAATGGAGAAAGAATTTCCTTTTCCATGGAATAAATCAGCATTTTTTAATGCATTTCCCGAATCGTTTTTACAAATTCCAGCAGCTATAAAACCGCCATCAAACGCAATTTTAGAGAAACAATATGATTTAATAATATTAGGTTATCAAGTTTGGTATTTATCGCCTTCTATTCCTGTAAATTCATTTCTAAAAAGTACTTTTGCAAAACAAATTTTCAAAAATACTCCTGTTATTACTGTAATTGGAGCAAGAAATATGTGGGTAAAAGCACAAGAAAAAATGAAAGTTTTGCTTACTGATGTAGGAGCTAATTTAGTTGGGAATATTGCTTTAGTCGATAGAAATATAAATCATGTTAGCGTGGTTACCATCGTTCATTGGATGTTTTCAGGTGAAAAAACAAAATATCTTGGCATTTTTCCAAAACCAGGTGTTTCAGAATCTGAAATTAAAAACTCCTCTAAATTTGGAAATGTTATTAAACAATCGCTTAAAAATAAAAATTTTAACAATTTACAAGATGAATTATTAAAATTAGATGCCGTTGAAATTAGACCGTTTTTGGTTGAAATGGATGAAAAAGCGAATAAAATGTTTAAAATATGGTCAGATTTAATCATAAATAAAAAAAACTCAAGAGAATTTTGGCTAAAAGTGTTTAATGTATATTTATGGGTTGCTATTTGGGTAGTTTCACCAATTGTATTTATATTGCACCTTTTGAAATATCCATTTATTACTAGTAAAATAGCAAAAGATAAAGCTCTATACAAAAAGATTTAAAGTTCGAAAGAAATGTCAGATGTTTACATAACAAAATCTAATAAGTTCTTGCCAAATAGTCCAATTTCAAATCATGAAATGGAGAATTTGTTGGGTTTAATTAACGATGAAACCTCAAAAGCAAGACGAATAGTTTTGAGAAATAATGGAATTACAAGTAGGTTCTATGCAATTGATGAAAATGGTAACCCTACTCATTCAAATGCCGATTTGACTTTTTTAGCAATTAAAGGATTATTTGATGATCATTTTACATCTCAAAATATAGAATTATTATCTTGTGGTACTTCTACACCCGATTTGCTTTTACCATCTCATGCAACAATGGTTCATGGCTTACTTCAAAACCAATCGGTTGAATTAAATTCTTCGTCTGGTGTTTGTAATGCAGGTATGAACGCATTAAAATATGGGTTTTTATCAGTAAAATCTGGAAATACGGTTAATGCAGTTTGTACAGGCTCTGAAAGAGTTTCAAGCTGGATGTTAGCTGATAAATTTGAAAACGAAATAGTTAATCTTAAAAAACTAGAAGAACAACCAATTGTTGCCTTCAAAAAAGATTTTTTACGATGGATGTTATCAGATGGTGCCGCTGCATTTTTATTAGAAAACAAACCAAGCGGAAATATTTCTTTAAAAATAGAATGGATGGAAGCTTTTTCATACGCATACGAGTTAGAAACTTGTATGTATGCTGGAGGAGACAAATTAGTAGACGGAAGCATAAAACCATGGAGTGATTATAAATCTTCAGAATGGTTATCGGAATCTGTTTTTGCAATTAAGCAAGATGTAAAATTATTAGACGCTCATATTTTACAAAAAGGTGCCTTGAGCATGAAAGGCGCTTTGGATAAAAATAATATCAAAGCAGACCAAGTAACTTACTTTTTACCACACGTTTCTTCTCATTACTTTGTGAAAGGTTTGTATAATGCTTTAAAAGAGCAAAACATAGAAATTCCTATGGAACGTTGGTTTATGAATTTAAAACACGTTGGAAATGTAGGTTCAGCATCTATTTATTTGATGTTAGAGGAATTAATGAATTCGGGGAATTTGAAAAAAGGTGATAAAATATTATTATCTGTTCCAGAAAGTGGTCGTTTTTCATATTCGTATGCTTATTTAACTGTTTGCTAATGGAAAACATCGCTTTACCAATTTTAGATCGCAATTTTGTTGGAAATCTTATTCCACAAAAGTTTCCATTTGTAATGGTGGATAAAGTATTGGCTTTTGGTGAAAATTTCATCACATCAGGATTTACAGTTGAAGAAACAAATATTTTTACCGATAATTCAATTTTTCAAGAAGCGGGATTAATCGAACACATGGCACAATCTGTCGCTTTGTATACAGGTTATCAGTTTTTTCTGAAACAAGAGCCAGCACCAACAGGTTACATTGGTTCGATTAAATCAATTGAAATTTTTCAATTACCAAAAGTAAATGACAATCTTATCACAAAAGTAAATGTGCTTCAAGAGTTTGCAGGTATTACATTAGTAGATATTTCAGTACTTCTTAATGAAGTTGAAATTGCTCGTGGACAAATGAAAACCGTTTTAGCATAACATAATGAATGAGGTTTTGAAGGAAACAGAAATAAATATCAATCATTTTTTACCACATAGAGCACCTATGCTTATGGTTGATGTTTTAAAAGAAATAACAACCACTTCAGTAACTTCGGTTTTTGAAATCAATTCAAGTAATGTTTTTGTTGAAAATAATTATTTTTCAGAAGTAGGATTAATAGAAAATGCAGCACAAACCTGTTCTTGCATTGTAGGGCAATCTTTCTTTTTGTCAAAAAATGGTATTGATGCAAAAAAAGATAATGTAAACGTTGTAGGTTTCATAAGTGGAATTAAAAAAGCAACGGTATTTATGTTGCCAATGGTAAACCAAACGATTAAAACATCTGCTACATTAGTTTCAAGATTTGATACAGATGAATACAGTATTTGTACCATGAAGTGCGCTACTTATCAAGATGAAAATCTTTTATTAGAATCTGAAATAAATTTATTCATTCAAGAAGTAAAGTAATATGAAGAAAGAAGAAATACCTCAAGATGAAAGTAATTTATCTAAAAGTAATGTAAAAGAACTATGTTACGCTACTGATGAAAACGGAAATTACACTACAGGATTAAGCAC
>JAGNRR010000199.1 GCA_017988595.1 Chitinophagaceae bacterium | reverse complement strand
AAATATACAATTGTATATTATCAATATACAATTGTGTATTATCAATATACAATTGTGTATTATCAATATACAATTATGTATTATCGATATACTATTGTTTATTATTACTATACTATTGGATATTATTATTATATTATTTTATATTATAAATATACTTATATATATTACTTATATACATTAATATACTATTTTTATACAAAAGTATATGATTTATATAAAAAGATAATGTATGATGTTAAATAAATGAAAGGCATGGATAAAAATAATGCAGAATGAAAATGGATAGAAAATAACATGTATGTATATTTTATTTTCTCAACACCACATCCCAACCCACCAAAACCTCCCAACGCCAACAATTACATGAGCTGGAAGAAATAATAAGCACATTTGATATAAAACTTGATTGGCTATAAGAAGTGATGATGCGAATGAGATGAGATGTGTGTTATCTTTTATTATATTGTAAACTGAATTGAATACTTCTATTTCCATTCCTTTGGCTAGCCACTTACAATTAAATTAATGTACATTTAACAAGTTGAAAAATTGTATATGAAAAAAAACAATAAATTAGCTTTTACTTTTATCTTTTTGATTTCAAGTTTTGTCATCATTGCACAGCATAATTCATATAAATTAAGCGAAGCAAAAAAAGAAATCAAAATTTCGTTGAAGGACATTATTGGAGACTGGTATGCGATTGATAACTCAGCTTTTAAAATTAGTTTTATAAATATTAATAATGTTTTTGTTGATATAGAAGGTATAAAACATGGTGTTGGAAATTACAGTTTTCGAGTTTATGGAGACAGTATATCTGTAATGGGAACAGCTGCAAATTGGCCACCATATAATTGTACATTAAAATTATTAAATCCTAAAAAATTAGAAATAGAATTCTACCAATTTTTTTATAAAGAGACTACAAAGGTTATTTACAAAAGGTGATATTTTAGAATTAGAAATATTTCACCAACTCTTCATCCCATTTATAAATATCGGGGTAATGTTTAATATTTCCTGCCGAATCCAATGCCACTGTTTGATACATAATGTGTAAGAAAATATTTCTTTTGTCCATTGGCATAAATTTGGTTTGATTTCTTTTTACTAAAGAATCTATTTTGGGTTTTGTATAATTGGTATCTCTCAACAAAAACTCGGCAAACTCTCGGGGTTTGTGTACACGAATACAACCACTGCTAAAAGCTCTATATTTTTTTTCAAAATCACCTCGGTGGTTGGTATCATGAAGATAAATACTTAATTTATTAGGAAAATTAAATTTAACAGTGCCCAAAGCACTATTCAAACCTGGTTTTTGATTAATCGAAAATCGTTTGTAATTACTAGCATTTATTCTAGATGCATCCACTACCCTTCCACGGCTGTCTGTGGCTTGCAATCCTCGTCGTCTTAAATAAGAACCACCTCGTCTGGAAATGCCTGGCAAAACTTCTTCTTTTAAAATTGTTGGTGGAACAAACCAAGGCGGACAAAAAACAATGTCTTTCATTTTAGCATCCAGCAAAGGCGTTTTTCTAGAAGTGCGTCCAACAACAACATTCATATTCCATTTGTTGCTGTCTTTTTCGTAATAGTCCAATTCTAATTTTGGGATATTTACTAAAATATATTCTTCAGATAAATCTATTTTTAACCAACGCCAGCGTTCCATATTCATGGCTATTTTTTTAATTTGCTCTTCAATAGGTACATTTAACACTTCCAATGTCGCCTCGTCCAAACTTCCAGTTTGTTCAATATTATTAATGTATTGTAGTTTTTTTATAGCGTGAATAATATCGATATCATTTGTAGTAGCTTCAAGATTTGTTGGTTCGCCTGTTAAAACATTTAATTTTTTTCGCACCAAGGTATTCTTTTCAGGAATTGAAACATCGTTTATCGAAAATGCCATATTAGCAAAATCTGCATTTTTAAAACTATCTAATTTTATGTATTGCACTCTTAGTTTTTTATATTCAATTGTTTGTGGTCTTAGTGATTCAAAGATTTCATTGAATTTTTTACCTTCATTTAATTGAGTAATGATATTTTTTACATCCAGAATAGAATCGTTAGTATTTATCCAATCTTTATTAATTTTATCACTTTTTATTTTTCCTTTGAGCAATTGATTGCAGGCTTTAAAAAAAACATAACTCGCTTTTTTATCTAAATCTACTGCAAGATTTACATCCTCATCTTGGGTTTTAAAGGTTTTGTTTAAAATATCCAAACTATCTAAATAAAAATCTTTGATAGAAAGCCCATCAAATCGAAGTTGATCGATTTCAGCCTTAAATTTATTAAAATTATCATTTAAACCAGCACTGCCAAGCCATAAAGAGTTAAAATTATTAACTTCATAAGCTGAATTTATTTCATTTTGCAACAAAATAGAATCGCCAAAATAATATACTATTGTTGTGTCTTTGATGGAATTTTTTAATTCTTGAGTAAATTTCTCTGTATCAAAACTAGTGCTATTGAATAAATTTCCGATAGAGGAAGAAGTAGATGAATTTTCTTTACAAGAAATTAAACTTACTGAAACCAGTAAAGTCAAAAAACAAAATGAATTTAGTAAATATTTTTTCATAAAATATTGTCAAAAGTAAAGAATTTTTTTACCAAATGAAACACTTGAATATAAGATTAACACAAAAAATATTATATTCACACTTTGTAATATATGAATTCACAGAAAGAAATAAGCGATGAACAGTTAATACAAGAATTTTTGAATCCAAATTCTCAGGAAAAAGCATTTAAAAATATTGTTGAAAAATACCAAGAAAGGCTTTATTGGCACATTCGTCGAATTTTAGTAGACCATGAGGATACCAACGATGTGCTTCAAAATACGTTTATCAAAGCTTGGAAAAATTTAGAAAAATTTAGAGGCGAAAGCAGTCTTTATACGTGGCTTTATAGAATTGGCACTAACGAATCATTGACTTTTTTGGAAGTAAAAAAACGAAAAACACAGCATCATTTAGCAAATAATGAAATTGATTTTACCACATTGGTAAAAGGCGATAAAGATTTTGACTTTAAAAAATTGGAATGGAAACTACAACTAGCGATACAATCTTTGCCCGAAAAACAAAAAATTGTGTTTTGCATGCGATATTATGATGAAGTAAACTATGATGACATGTCCAAAATATTAGATACATCTGCAGGTGCATTAAAAGCAAGTTATCATCATGCTGCAAAAAAAATTGAAGAATTTTTGCTCAACAATTAAACTTTTTAAATAAACCATAGTCAAAACAGCAAATGAAAACAGATCAAATTAATAACCAAGGGCTTGAAAAAGTTGGAATAATGCTTCCAATTAATAAAAATCAAGCATTCAAAGTGCCAGATGGCTACTTTGAAAATTTTTCTGCTGATTTAATGAACAATATAAGTACGACTACTTTTATTGAAAA
>JAGNRR010000198.1 GCA_017988595.1 Chitinophagaceae bacterium | reverse complement strand
CGGTAAGTGGAAATAGATGCATAATTAATAATAATTCAGTTCATGATTATCGAGGCACACACAGGATAGATATATGCATCTATTCAGGATCAAACGACAATGTAATAGTAGGAAATAACTGTAGTGGTGCCGCAACTGGTGACGCTATTTATAATAGTGGTACTGGAAACGTAGAGGCAAAAAATAAAGAAAACTAAAATGAGAGCATTAACCGCAAATAAAATAGATATGCCATACAAATTTATTTTAAATTCTTTTTTTAATCCTGATGCTGTAATTGCATGGACATCATCAGTTACATTGGTTTTTATTGGATCGTTATCAATTGCAGAAATAATTTCTGCATTAGCAGCAGCAAGTGGAACGATAATGGCGATAGTAACTGGTTTTTTTGCAACCCTGAAAATGTATGAAAATTACAAAGAATCAAGAAGCAAAAGAAGGGAGCAGGAACAACACGAAAAAGAAGAAAGAGAAAACGATGATAGGCATATTGGGGTTTGAAATAAAAATAAGTTATTTGATAGTTCAAAAAAAAATAAAGCTATCAATTAAAAGTATTAAAAATATTACTAATTTTTTAAAAAATAAATTTATTAAACATGAAAAACAAGATTATTGAATTACTTGCAAGGCAGATTTTAAACTTTATGCCAAAATGGAAAACAAGAATTTTACTATATATTGGATATGCAGTTTCAGCATTCAATATATTTATGTCACCTGAAATGTTGGTGAAAATTAATGAAGCATTTGGCTTAGATCTAGGGTCAAATCCAACTTTTGGCGTTATCGTTTTAGTGTTCAATTTTTTAATGAACTTAACAACTGAGGCTAAAGAATTGAGATTTAAACAAGAAATAAAAAACTTGAAATAAGATAGCGAGTTTTAATTTTTAATGGTGGATTCAATTCGTTGAGTTCACCATTATTTTTTTAAATCAAAATTTTAATTTATGGATAAGATAACAGAAAAAAGAATACAGAGTTTGCATCCTGATATCAGAAATAAAGCAACTGATTTTTTTAATGAAGCAGAACGACAGGGGATAATATTACGCATGACATCAGGGCTAAGAACTTATGAGGAACAAAATAAATTATATGCTCAAGGTAGAACAACGGTTGGACCAATTGTTACCAATGCAAAAGGCGGTGAGAGTAATCATAATTTCGGAACAGCGTTTGATGTAGTGGAAATTAAAAATGGAAAAGCTGATTGGAATTGCGATTGGAATGCCATTGCGAAGATCGCAAAAAGTTTTGGATTTGCTTGGGGCGGTGACTGGAAAACATTTAAAGACAAGCCACATTTTGAAATGACCTTTGGAAATAAATTATCTGATCTAAGAAATAAATTTAAAGCTGGAAAAATAAAAAATGGATATGTTATTTTAATTTAATACTTTTGTGTTCGGGTTATTTGTTTCATATCGTCGTATTTTACTGAATAGGGGTGTAGTCGTAGCACCCCTATTTTTTTTGCACCTACATAAGTCTTTAGCTATCAAGGCATTATATATAACACAAATAAAAATATTAAAATTTATTAAAATAATTTAAAATATGTGAAATTATTACATATACATTTACTGCATAATTAAAAGTACGACAAATGACCACTGAAGATATTATATGTAAAAATTGTGGATCAGTAAATGATTACGAAATAAGAGTCAATTTACATAAAACAGCTTATTGTTGTTCATGCGGAAAATATATAAAACATATCGCAACAGATCCACCAATGTTTTATGTTGGCAAATATTCTCAAATACCAATTTCAGAAATTACAGATAAAGGTTATCTTACTTGGGCGTTAAATGATATGAAGAATTTAAAACCAAGATTAAAAGAAGCTATTCAAGAACAAATAAAAAAATTATAATGCAAAGATTTGAATTTTTTGAAATGGAGTTTAGCGATTGGAAATCATATACCATTCATGACAAAAAAGAAAATAAAGTAGTATGTCATTTTTTACCTGAAAACGGAACTGATTATTGCAAAGAAATTGGAAACAAAATAGTAGAACTTTTAAATAAACAATAATGCAACTAGAAAAAATAGACATAAAAGATTTTGTACCTGATAATTTATTGAATGGAAATAATTCTTTTATTCTTGAAACGCAATATGGATACATAGGAATTTTTATCCATAATAATATAGCATACAAAATTCCAAAGGTGTATATCAATCCTCGTATCAATTATGTATTTGAAAGAATGCAGGTAATTGCTAAAAAAGTTTTTGATTTGAATTTAACTCATTATCAAAAAATAGAAACATTCGTAAACAATTAAAATTTTATTATATGTCAACAGAAAACAAATTACAAACGTGGGAACAAACAAGAGCGGAGTTATCCAAGTTTACTAATCCGATGGAAATGATAGATTCTGAAATGGTCAGAAATCGTTTCGTAAAAAACTATGAACTGGCAAGTGGAAAAAAAGATGGAATTCTTGCATATCAATCTCAGTTCATTTCATTTAGGCAATGTATTCAGGCGAATACAGAACTTGCAAAATGTACAATTGATTCTTTGTACAAATGTTTTATTCAAGCTGCTATACGAGGCTATTCACTTGATGCAGCCGACCAACAATGTTATATGTACCCTTATGGTGCAGTCGCTACCTTACAGCCTCAGGCTGGGGCATTCGTGGAAAAGTTAAAACGCAACAAACAAATTTCGCATTGCGATCAAGTTAAATTTGTTTATCAAGGTGACGTTAAAGAAATTGTAAATGGTAAAGTAATTAAACACATTGAAAATTTTGCAAGTGAAATAATTGAATTAGCTTACATTCGCATGACAAGAATTGATGGAACTGAAATTTATTTTATTTACAGACCTTCTGATTGGGCAGCATGGAGAAGCAAATCAAAACAAAAAGATTCTGAAAACTGGAAGGGCGGTTTCAACGGTCAACCAATGGCAGCATTTTTGAGAACTAAAGTTACACTTCATGCAGCGAAAGAAAAAATTTGGAGCCCTTCAAATACTCCAATCTTTTTTGAAAAATATGATGAGGTGGAAGTGATTGAAGATGAGGAAGGAAATCATCAAGGAACTCCAATTCAAGAAGCGCAGTATGTGGAAGCTGAAACGGTTTTGGAAGTTACTCAATCAGCAACGGACGAACAACAAGTATTTTAATAAACCTTTTAAAAAAAATCTATATGAGTGAAACAAATGTAACCACGACACAAGAACCTAAAAAAAGTCCAGCGATAATTGCCTTGCAGGATTTAGGATCTTACAAACAAGAAATTGAATTAAAAGCAAGTGAGTTTGAAGCAAAAGTAATTAAAATGACTTCGTTCACACCAATCGCAGCGCACAAAGATAATGCGCTCAAAGGGGTGCAAATGATCAAAGACTTTTTATCAGACTTTAAAACTAAGCGCATTGAAAGGACAAATGTTTTTACTGGCATAGTAAAAGTAT
>JAGNRR010000197.1 GCA_017988595.1 Chitinophagaceae bacterium | reverse complement strand
ATTTGTAAATGCTATAAAATATTCAGTTTTGAAACAATCAGCTACATTAATTAATAATGCTTACATATTTATAAATAATAATTTTAATAATAATAAAATAGCTCAAAAATTTGAAACTGAATATATTAAATTATTAAAAAAATATTAAATATAAGATGCTTTTTAATTCCTTAAATTTCGCCCTTTTTTTGCCAATAGTTTTTGTGCTTTATTGGTTTGTAACTAACAAAGACTTAAAATTTCAGAATATATTACTACTGCTATCCAGCTATTTTTTTTATGCTTGTTGGGATTGGCGTTTTTTATTTTTATTAATTTTTTCTACATTATTAGATTATTATACAGGTTTAAAAATGTCGGATTATAAGAATCAAAATAGTAAGAAATTTTGGTTTTGGCTAAGCATATCTATAAATCTCGGTTTTTTGGGTGTTTTTAAATATTACAATTTTTTTGCAACCTCTTTTACAGATGTAATTTCTAATTTTGGATTTCAAGTACATCCCTGGACACTAAAATTGATTTTGCCTGTTGGGATTTCTTTTTACACTTTTCATGGCTTGTCTTATGTTATTGATATTTACAAAGACCGAATTAAAGCCGAAAAAAACTTTATTGATTACTCTGTTTTTGTCAGTTTCTTTCCGTTGTTAGTAGCGGGTCCAATAGAGAGAGCAACTCATTTACTTCCCCAAATACAAAGAGAAAGAATTTTTGATTATAACTCAGCTGTAGATGGATTAAAACAAATTCTATGGGGATTATTCAAAAAAGTTGTAATTGCTGATCAATGTGCAGAATACGCAAATATGATTTTTAATAATTATTCACAATATTCAGGAAGTACATTAGTATTGGGGGCTATATTTTTCACATTTCAAATTTATGGTGATTTTTCAGGATATTCAGATATTGCTATAGGAACAGCAAGGCTTTTTGGAATAGATTTGTTAAGAAATTTTGCTTTTCCTTATTTTTCAAGGGATATTGCTGAATTTTGGAGACGCTGGCATATTTCACTTTCTACTTGGTTTAGAGATTATTTATACATTCCGTTAGGAGGTAGCAAAGGAGGTACTTGGATGAAAATAAGAAATACGTTTATAATATTTTTTGTTAGTGGTTTTTGGCATGGAGCTAATTGGACTTTTATTGTTTGGGGACTTCTAAATGCTTTATATATTATGCCTTCTATAGTTTTTAATACTAATAGAAATAGTTTGGATATAGTAGCTCAAGGGAGGTTTTTTCCTTCAGTAAAAGAATTTTTTAGTATGGTTTTGACTTTTAGTCTTACTGTCTTTGCCTGGATATTTTTTAGATCGGAGAGTATTGGAAATGCTTTAAATTTTATTTCTAGAATATTTGATTTTTCCTTTTTTAGTGTTCCAACAATAAACCTTCCCTATCCAACGAAACATATTATATTTTTATTGATTTTTATTTTTTTATTGGTTGAATGGTTTGGGAGAGAGTCTCAATATGCCATTCAAAATATTGTTTCAAAAAAAACAATCGTTATAAGATGGCTGTTTTACCTAATAATTTCGGTATTTGTTTTTTTATTTGAAGGTAAAGAACAAACTTTTATTTATTTTCAATTCTAAATTATGAAGAAAGTAATTATAAAAACGATTATCTTTTTATTTATTTTATCAAGTCTCTTGATTTTATTACTTTTAGTAAGTAATAATGTCATTAAAAACAAGGTATTTGTTAAGATTAACCCAAAGAGTGAATTTATTATAATAGGACATTCCCATCCAGAAGTAGCATTAAATGATTCTCTCATAGATAATTTTTCTAATTGTGCAGCGTCAGCTGAATCCTATTTTTATTCCTACCAAAAATTAAAAAAAATAATTGAGCAAAATAAAAATATAAAAGTTGTTTTTATTGAGTTTTCTAATAATCAAATTAATGAAGAAATTAATAATTGGATTTGGGATGATGAGCATTTATCTGTTAGATATCCTCGTTATGCACCTTTGTTAGATTTTAAAGAACACAAAATTCTACTTGAGAAAAACCCATCAGGTTTTGTAAATGCTCTTTCGCTTTCTTTGAATAGAAATCTTAATAATTTGCTATATCGGAATTATGATTTTTCAGCATTAAGAAATGGATATTTAAAAAAACACGGTAGTAAAGTAGATTCACTTATTAAAGCATTATATACGAAACCTTGTCTAGAGAAATCTATGGGAGGTACTTCAGTTGTAAATATTGAATATCTAAAAAAAATTATTAAATTTTGCAATGAGCAAAACAAAAAAGTTTTTCTCATGAGGTGTCCATTACATAGAATGTACCCTATGTTAAGTAATGAGAAAATTTACAGAAATTATGTTTTAGATACTTTTTCAAAAACTGAATATCTAGATTTTAAAGATTTCCCTCTTAAAGATTCAGATTTTTATGATTTTGATCATTTGAATGTACATGGAGCGATTAAATTTTCTGTTTTTTTTAATAATTTAATTAAAGATGGATTGTTGGAATCGACTGATAAACAAAAATTTATATATGAACAGCAAATTGAGGGAACTAAAGAAAAATAATTTAGATTAAATAGCATTTGTAACAGCTTAAATATTTGATGGAAAAAATTAAAGTACTTCATATTATCAAATCGCTTGGTCGTGGAGGAGCAGAAATGTTATTGCCAGAGACATTAAAACAACACAATCAAGAGCAATTTGAATTTCACTACATTTATTTTTTGCCTTGGAAAAATCAATTAGTTGAATCCATAGAAAATGCTGGAGGAAAAGTGACTTGTTTTTCGGCTAAAAATAATGTTCAATTAATATTGCATTTTTCGAACATTATAAAATATTGTAAAGAAAATCAGATACAACTTATTCATGCCCATTTACCTTGGGCTGGTTTTTTGAGTAGATTAGTGCATACGATAACCAAAATACCTGTTGTTTACACGGAACATAATTTACAAGAAAGGTATCATTTTATAACCAAATACATTAATAAATGGACCTTTAATTTTCAAACTCTTGCAATTGGAGTTTCGAATGATGTTACCCAATCCATTCAAAAAAATACACATCCCAAGATAGTATGTAAAACAGTTTTAAATGGTGTAAATACAAAAAGTTTTGTGCGATTGAATGGAGAGGAACGGATGAATATTAGAAAGCAATTTGGTATTCCTGAAAGTGCAATAGTAGTGGGAACAACTGCTGTTTTTCGTTTTCAAAAGCGCCTAGATAAATGGATGGAAATTATGCATACAGCAATAGAAAAAAATTCAAATATTTATGGAATAGTAATTGGTGCGGGAGTTTTAGAAGATGAAATAAAAGCCAAACATAAAGAGCTAAATCTTGAATCGAAAGTGTTTTTTGCGGGTTTACAATCTCAGGTTAAACCTTATTATGAAGCTATGGATATTTTTATGATGTGCTCTTCTTTTGAAGGTTTACCCATAGCTTTGCTTGAAGCCATGAGTATGAATTG
>JAGNRR010000034.1 GCA_017988595.1 Chitinophagaceae bacterium | reverse complement strand
CTGTAATATCGGGCTGCAATGATCTTACATAATTTTCAACAATTTCATTTGATTCTTTCAAAAACAATTTTTAATTCTTACAAATTTACTAATCAAATAGCGCTAATTTATATTGAAATAATTCTTTTTTCCCCCATTAATTTGTGAATAAACTAAAAAATTGATTTTCTTAAAAATAAATAAATTATTCGAATAACTTAATTTCGTGTTTATTAAATTCCTCTAGTATAAAAGTTCTTATTTCGCTTTTGATTTTTTCTATTTTAAAGCCATGAATAGTCCAAAAATTAAGATCAAATTCAAGCGATTTATTTGCAAATTGAGTAAGTAATACCTCAACTTGTTTTTTAGGAATATCGTTTATAATCATATCATGTTTTTGTGCTGCTTCTGTCAAAATTTCTTTTACTTTATTGACATCAGTATTCAACACCACATTTACTTTAATTGTAAATCGCCTGTCTTCTTTTTTAAAACTCCAATTCACTACTTTTTCGGAAACAAATTTCGAATTTGGAATTATTAGATTAACTCCATTGTTATCTTCAATTATAGTATGACGAAGATTTATCCTCACCACTTTTCCAATATTATTATCCACTTCAATTACGTCACTCACTTCAATTGGACGTTCAAAAAGCATAAACAAACCCGATGTGATATCCGAAAATATTTTTTGCAAACCCAAGCCCACACCAACTAATAAAGCTGCAGAACCAATCCATATATTTTTGACATCTACTCCTAAAAAATGCGAAATTCCAAAAAATAAAAAAATATAAGCAGCATATTTATAAATCATAAATTTTGCTACCAAACTTCCATATTCTGGATCAGATTTCAAACGTTTATAAAACAATTTACTTTTTACCAATCGAATACTTAACCAAACTAAAATAAATAATATAAATGCAAAAAATAAATTGTACATCAAAATAAAATTACCTGGTAATGTATTGATTTTATAATTTAAAAAATCATTCAAAAAACGATTTTTTGTATCAATAGGAATATATTTTTTCTTGATTAATAATAAAAATAAATTTAAAAGCATAGTTGATTTTATAAAACAAAAATACAATTTTAATGTTTACTACTTTTCAAACCATTAAAATTCTACAAATATTAATGTATTTTTGAAAAAATGAAAACGTATCTTTTAGGTATTTTAAAATTAATTTTAATACCATTTGCATTGCTTTATGGCTTGGGAATTTTAATCCGAAATAAACTTTACGACTCAGGATTTTATACATCCGTCAAATTTAGCTTACCTGTTATTTGTGTTGGAAATCTTTCTGTCGGAGGCACAGGCAAAAGTCCACATATCGAATATTTAATAAAAAAAATAAACCCACATTATAAAACAGCTACATTAAGTCGTGGTTATGGAAGACATTCAAAAGGTTTTTTGCTTGCAAATGACACATCCACATCAAGAGAAATTGGCGATGAACCCTTGCAATTCAAAAAAAAATTTCCGCAAATTTTTGTTGCAGTTGCAGAAGAACGAATGACAGCAATTCCTTATTTATTGCAACAAATTCCAGACATAAAATGCATTTTGCTCGATGATGCCTTTCAACATAGAAGTGTTAAAGCTGGTTTAAACATATTATTAAGTGATTATAACTTCCCTTATTTCAATGATTATATTTTGCCTTTTGGTAGGCTTCGAGAATTTAAAAGTGCAGCAAAACGTGCTGAATTAATTATTATTTCTAAATGTCCTGAAAATTTAATCAAAAGCGAAATAGAACATTTTAAATCAAAAATAAATCTTTTACCAAAGCAAAAACTTTTTTTTACTACTGTTCAATACAATGATTTTTATTCATTGAATAGAACACCATTTAATCTAAATAAAAAAACAAAAGTTCTTTTATTGGCTGGTATTGCAAATCCAGAGCCGCTTTATAAATTTTTAAAAACAAAAGTTGATGTCATTCATCCTCTTTATTTCAAAGATCATCATTATTATTCCACAGATGACATAAAAGATATCAAAGAAACTTTTGAAAATTTTAATGATGATAATAAAATTATTATTACCACCGAAAAAGATGTTTCAAGATTGCTTTTAAAAGAAAATGAAATAAATGAAATGAAATTGCCCATTCTTGTAGCTCCAATTGAAATAAAGTTTTTATTTAACCAAGAAAATGACTTTTTAGACTTAATTTTACAATTCAACAAAACCTATTATCCTGAAGTAGAAGAAAACTGGCAGGATGATGACATTTCTCCCCCACTTTACAATGCATAAAAAAACTACAAAACGAAAAAATATAACGAGAAAAAATACAGCTCCAAAAAACAAAACTAACGAAACCATTGCAGGCTTCAATCCAAGTGTGGTTGGTATTTTAGATATCAATAAACAAGGCATGGGCTATGTTGAAGTTAGCGGCATGATTCAAGATATTAAAATCAGTGCAGATAATTTAGGCAATGCCATGCAAGGCGATAAAGTGGCTGTAAATATTTTTAAAATTGGCAAAACAACAAAACGACCAGAAGGCAAAATCGTTCAAATTTTAAAAAGAGGTTTTACAGAGCTTGTCGGTACTGTTCAATTAAACGAAAATTTTGCATTTGTTTTACCCGATCAAAACAATTTTAAAGCCGATATTTATGTTGGGAAAATTGGTGCTGATATAAAAAACAATGATCGTGTTTTAGTAAAAATAATTGAGTGGGATAAAACCAAAAAAAATCCAACGGGAGAAATAATTAAAAAAATAAATGCTGAAGATGAAGATAATTTGGCAATGGAAAACTTATTAAAAGAAGCTGGGTTTTCGCTTTCTTTTTCGAAAGAAGCGATGAAAATGGCCGATAAAATGAGCGCTGAGATAACCGAAGAAGAACTTGAAGTTCGAAGAGATATGCGCAATATTCATACATTTACTATAGACCCTTTTGATGCCAAAGATTTTGATGATGCCATAAGTTATCGAGTTTTAAAAAACGGAAATACTGAAATAGGTATTCATATTGCAGATGTATCGCACTTTTTAAAAGAAGGTAGCATTTTGGACAAAGAAGCTTTGGAAAGAGCCACTAGTGTGTATTTGCCAGACAGAGTAAACCCCATGTTGCCAGAAAAAATTTCCAACGAACTTTGTTCCTTAAGACCAAATGAAGATAAATATACTTTTTCTGTAGTAGTGCAATTTGATGACAAAAAAGAAATAAAAAATTATTGGATGGGAAAAACCATCACTCATTCTGTTCATCGATATACTTATGAAGATGTTCAAGAAATATTGGATGGCGGAAAAGGTGCATTTGAAAATGAAATAAAAGCTACTAATGAAATTAGCAAACATTTGAGAGCCAAAAGAATGGAAAATGGTGCTATAAATTTCAGTTCCGAAGAAGTTCGTTTTTTGCTTGATGAAAAAGGAATTCCTACTGGAATTGTGGTTAAAAAAAGTGAAGCATCGCATCAGCTTATTGAAGAATTAATGTTACTTGCCAATCGAACTGTAGCCGAATATATTCATAAACAAAAAATCAACAAACAAGCAATACCTTTTCCATATCGAATTCATGATGCGCCAGACATGGAAAAATTATTAACCTATGCTATGTTTGCAAGCAAATTTGGATTTAAATTTGATTTAAGTTCACCACAAAGCATCACAGCTTCATTTAATGAAATGATAGCAAAAACAAAAGATAAACCCGAACTTCAAGTATTGCATTCATTAGGAATTCGCACCATGAGTAAAGCGGTTTATACAACAGAAAATATTGGACATTATGGTTTGGCATTTCCATATTATTGTCATTTCACATCACCAATTCGTCGATATCCCGATGTGATTGCTCATCGAGTATTGCAAAATTTATTAACTAAAAAGCCACTTACCTTTTTGAAAAAAAATGGTGCTGAGGAAACTTGCAAACATTGCAGTGATCAAGAACGAAAAGCAATGGAAGCTGAACGAAATGGCAATAAATATAAGCAAGTTCAATATATGCAACAATTTATTGGAGATGAGTTCGATGCTATAATAAACGGTGTTTCACAACATGGATTTTGGTGTCAAACATTGGAGCATTATTGCGAAGGTTTTGTAAGCATTTATCAAATGGAAAATAGAAATGAATATTACTTTGATGAAGAAAATTTTTCTATTGTAAACAAAGTTTCGAAAGCTAAATTTCAAATTGGGCAAACGATTAAAATAAAAGTCGTTTCCGCTAATCTTTATAAACGCCAATTGGATTTTGATTTGGTAAAATAGTTGATATTATTTTCTGGCAAGTAATTTTTAGCCCATATTTCCCATAAAAGCTTTATACAATTCTTTTTTAATTTCTTCTGGAGAAACATCGATGTGCAAAATACCTTCTTTTGCCAAAGAAAGTGTTTTTCTTTCTTCAGATAAAACAATTACGATAACTTCATTATCTACACTAGCACCAACAGCTGAACGATGTCTTAATCCTAAATTATGTGGCAAACTTAAATCATTGCTTACTGGCAAAATTACTTTTGCTGCCACAATATGTTCTTGATCTATTAAAACTGCACCGTCATGTAAAATACTGGTTTTAGCAAAAATACTTTCAAGCAATGGTGCTGATACTAAACCATTTATCATAATTCCCGTATTGGTATCTATTTGAAATTTATTTGCTCTACTAACTACTAATGTAGCACCTAAATTTTCTTTTGCCATGTTTTTTAAAGCCGTCATAATGGAATGAATAACTTCTTCTTCCATTATATATTTTTTCAAACTTTTGCTTTGCAAAAAAGTTGCCAAAGCTCCATTTTTTCCTAACCACGAACGACGACCAATATTTACCAAAAACTTTCGAATCTCTGGCTGAAACAATACAATTAATCCTATCATTCCAATACTCACTAATCTATTCATTATTTCACTCATCAAGGGCATGTCTAATCGAAGTACAATTGCCCATAAACCATAAATAATTAATGCACCCAAAAATATATTAAACGCAATGCTGCCTTTTAAGGAGCGAAACAAAAAAAATAAAACTAAAACAACTAAACATATGTCCAAAACTTGAACAATAGTTATTTGTTGGAAATAATTTAAAAAAAATTCTTGCATAGCGTACAAATATACTAATTTTACTTTACTCCTTAAAGTATGAACGAAGTAATTGGATTAAAAAAAATTGTAAAAAATTATTATTTAGGAAAACAAACTCTACCTGTTTTAAAAGGTATAAATCTACATATTTACGAAAATGAATATGTAGCATTAATGGGACCTTCAGGCTCTGGAAAATCTACTTTAATGAATATAATTGGCTGTTTAGATACTTGTACTTCTGGTCAATATGTGTTAAACAATCAGGATATTAGCACCATGCACGAAGATAAGTTGGCACAAATAAGAAGTAAAGAAATTGGATTTGTATTTCAACAATTTAATTTATTACCAAAATTTAATGCACTTGAAAACGTAGCATTACCTTTAGTTTATGCAGGAATCTCAAAAAAAGAACGTGAAGAAATAGCAATGGAAATGTTGCACAAAGTTAGTTTACAAGACCGATGGCAACATAAACCCAATGAACTTTCTGGCGGACAATGTCAACGAATTGCAATTGCTCGCGCCTTGGTTAATAAACCAACATTGATTTTGGCAGATGAACCTACCGGAAATTTAGATTCTGTAACAAGTTATGAAATTATGGATTTATTTGATGAAATAAATGCTTCAGGAAATACAATTGTTTTAGTAACTCACGAACAAGATATTGCAAATCGTTCAAAAAGAATAGTACGTCTTTTAGATGGTGATATTGAAAGTGATACATTGATAAACAATCAAAACGAAAAAATAATTAGTTCACTTCAAAATGATGAAACATTAATATAAAATGAGTTTTAAAATATATACAAAAACAGGAGACACCGGAAAAACATCTTTAATTGGCGGCACAAGAGTTTCAAAAAATCATATCCAACTTGAAGCTTATGGCACTGTTGATGAATTAAATTCTTGGATAGGACATTTAGCAGATATTTCTATAAATAAAAACAATGTTTTACTATTAAAAGAAATTCAAAATCAACTTTTTACAATAGGTTCGATTTTAGCATGCGATACAGAAAAAGATATCAAAATGAATTTGCCTGTGTTTAACATAGTAGAAATTCAAAAACTAGAAAATGCTATTGATGTAATGGAAACTAGTTTACCTGCCTTAAAGAATTTTGTTTTGCCTGGTGGTAATGCGCAGTCTTCATTATTCCATATTGCACGATGTGTTTGTAGACGATGTGAAAGAATTTGTGTAGCACTTCAAGAAAATATTACATCTGATTATGCAGCAATAATTCAATATTTAAATCGTCTTTCAGATTATTTATTTGTTGCAGCAAGGATGGAATTACAGCTCAATAATGGCACTGAAACCCTTTGGGAATCGAACAAATAAACTATTCTACCGTTACACTTTTTGCTAAATTTCTTGGCTGATCGACATCACAACCACGAAGTAATGCAATATGATAAGATAATAATTGCAAAGGAACTATAGATACTAAAGGCGATAATATTTCTTCAGTTTCTGGAACATAAATAATATCATCGGCTAATTTCTCTATCGATTCATTTTTATGATTTGCAATTACAATTACTTTTCCTTTACGTGCTTTTACTTCTTGCATATTCGAAATTATTTTTTCGAGTGCACTTGCATTTGTAGCAATAAACAACACGGGCATAGTTTCGTCAATCAATGCAATTGGACCATGTTTCATTTCTGCTGCGGGATAACCTTCTGCATGAATATAAGATATTTCTTTTAATTTTAAAGCACCTTCTAAGGCTACTGGAAAATTGATTCCTCTTCCTAAAAATAAAAAGTTTTGAGCATCTTTATATTTTTCAGCTATCGTTTTTATATGATCATTTAGTAAAAGTGCTTGTTCAATTTTTTGAGGAATTTGCTCTAATTCATATAAAATTTGACGCAATTTTGATTGTGAAACCGTTCCTTTTTTTTGTGCCAATTGCAAGCCAAGTAAGGTCATTATAGCAACTTGAGTACTAAATGCTTTTGTTGAAGCCACTCCAATTTCTGGACCAGCATGTGTATATGAACCTGCGTGTGAATTTCTAGAAATTGAAGAACCAATAACATTACAAATGCCATAAATCAACGCTTGTCTTTCCTTTGCAAGTTCAATAGCTGCTAAAGTATCTGCAGTTTCACCAGATTGTGATATCGCTATAAGGACATCTTTCTCATTTATAATAGGATTTCGATACCTAAATTCCGATGCGTATTCTACTTCTACAGGAACTCGTGCCAATTCTTCTATAATATATTCTGCTATTAATCCTGAATGCCAAGATGTACCACATGCAGCAATTATTATACGTTTTGCATTATTAATTCTTGTAGCAAATTCACTAAGACCGCCAAGTTTTATCCACCCTTGCTCTGCATTCATTCTACCACGTAAACAATCTAAAATAACTTTTGGTTGTTCAAAAATTTCTTTAAGCATAAAATGCTCATATCCACCTTTTTCAATTTTTTCTAAATCTAACTCTAACTGTTGTATATAAGGCGTTTTCTCAACATTTTTCAATGTTCTAATTTGCATTTCACCATTTCTTTTCAATACTACATATTCTTCATCATTTAAATAAACAACGTTTTTAGTATATTCTATAATTGGCGAAGCATCACTTGCAATATAAAATTCTTTTTCGCCTACTCCAATTACCAAAGGGCTACCTTTTCTAGCAGCTATCAACGTATCTGGATTTTTTTTATCCATTACTACAATTGCATAGGCACCAATTACTTCATTTAAAGCCAAACATACAGCCTCATCTAATGGCACATTTTCTTTTTTCTGAACTTCTTCTATTAAATTTAATAATATCTCGGTATCCGTATCACTTTCAAAAACATATCCTCTTTTTTCAAGTTCTGTTTTTATTGTAGCATAATTTTCTATAATTCCATTATGAATAATGGCAAGGTTACTTGAGTTTGATTGATGTGGATGTGCATTTCTGTCGCAAGGAACTCCATGTGTAGCCCAACGAGTATGTCCAATACCAATATTTCCTGTAATATCTTTTCCAACAACGAATTTTTCCAATTCGCTAACTTTACCTTCTTTTTTATATATATTTAAACTGCCGTTGTTTAATGCAATTCCTGCACTATCGTAACCCCGATATTCTAATCTTTTTAATCCTTTTATTAATATTGGATAGGCTTCCTTTGATCCAATATATGCAACTATTCCGCACATAATTTTGCTTATTTAAGTTTAGTAAAAATAAGATATAGTTTTGGTTTAAGCAAGTTATTTGAATTGTTGCTACCTGCCAAAACAGTTCTATATTTTGCAGCTGTATTTCCTATTTCTGCAAGAACCTTAATTTTTAAATTTTTATCTTTTTGAGAAATCGCATCTTGAATAGTTTTTGTAATTACAAAACGATATTGAATAACGGTTTGACCATTAATATCCACCATTCGTCTTTTTCCATCTACTATAGCTCCTAAAAAACTATAATCTTTTGCAATTTTATTTTCACCAGCCGAGTTTACATATTCCAATTTTAAAGCTTCTGGAAGTTTAAAGGAATTTGTATCTGTGTAACTTGTATAAGGTACAACTACGTTTAAAGTCAAAACTGCTTGATTGACTAAAACATTTTCTTCATTTTCAATTCCTGGAAAAGTAATTACGGTGCTTGCTCCTGGCTGACCTTGAATAAATGTTACAGAATCACCAGTTGTTGAAGCTGTTTCCCAAAAATTTTGAATTGGTAATCCAAAATAATTTCTTGTAATCGAATTAAATCTATTACAGTAATTTTCATTAAATCCAAATATATCAATAGTGGTGTCTTGTAAAGAATTTGAATTGGTATTTCTGTAATAAACATACATTTTGGTAAAATATGTTTTAAAATATCCAATTCCGTTCCCTGTAGTTGTGTCGGAAGGCATTATCACAAAACCTTTTGACCAATTTATAAAATTATCAAAGGTTTTATAATTGTCTGTACTTTGAATTGCCAATAAACTATCTGCAAATTTTGCTGGCATTTTAAATCTTAATTGTGGTGCTTGTTTTGCAGTGCCTACAGTTATCGAATCTTTATTAAGTGTTTTAAAATTTACAGTTGCTGTTCCCATCAAATTTGAGGTTTGATAGTTGGCTTTTGAAAATTCGTAATATAATTTACTTAAACTATAATTGGAATCGCTTTGATAAAGATTAAATGTTTGAATATTATTTGATATAGTATCTCCATAAACATTTAATCCAAAAGGAACTACTAAAACAACTGAATCAATTATTTGATTCGTTCCTTTTAATTTATAATCCAATACTGGTTGAACTACTTGCACATAAGCACTTGCCACAGTTTTACCAAATACCAAATCTGTACTTATTGTTCCTAATGGGCTTAAATAACTATCATTAGCTGCAAAGTTTATACTTCCACTTTTTCCACCAGATATTAATGAATCTCGATATTCAGAATGAGAAATTACATTTAAATTTTTATCAAAAACATTGATATTATCAACAGCTGGAACCAAGTCTGGAGGCAGGATGGTGTTTTCTTTACAAGAAAAAAAAGTAGCACTTAAAAAAGTAAATAAGCAAATAAAATTTAATTTATTTGAGAGAGAACGTTTACGCATAAATTTATTTATCGCACAAATTATTATATAATTCTATAATTGTATCCAATTCTGCCAATTCAGAATCAAACTTTAACACTTTCTTGGTTTTTGAAGTTTTTACACTATTTGTAATTTCTACCTCAATTTCTTCATCGGCCATCAAAACCACATCGGCATTTTTTGCTCCACCAAGATACATTGCTGTATTTGATCCATCTGTAAAAGCATCCAAATCTTTTTCTTTTAAAGGCGTACTAGCAAGGATTTTCTTTAAAAAATCATCAGCCATTTTTTCCGAAAAACTATTTTTGGTTATTGAATAAACCAATTTTGAATTTGCAAAAACAGGTTCTTTTTTATAATAGGATTTAATATACATTGGTATCAATGAACTCATCCAACCATGAATATGAACTACATCTGGAGGCCAGCCAAATTTCTTAACCGTTTCCAATGCACTTTTGCAAAAGAAAATTACACGCTCGATATTGTCTTCATAAAAACCACCTTTATCATCATGAAAAGTTGATTTTCGTTTAAACATATCTTCATTATCCATAAAATAAATTTGTAAACGAGCATTTGGAATGCTGGCTACTTTTATAATTAATGGATAATCTTCGTTGTCAACTGTAATATTAATTCCTGATAAACGAACAACTTCGTGTAATTTATGTCTACGCTCATTTACGCTTCCAAATCTTGGCATAATTGCCCTTACTTCATAGCCTTCTGTATTTGACAAAATTGCTAAATCAGTTATAATCTTTGCAAAATTTGTTTCGGAATGATAAGGGTGAAATTCGTGGGAAATAAATAAAATTTTCTTCTTTTGTTCTATACTCATTTGGAATAATTTATATTATATTTATAAATTGGAGTGCAAATTTACGATTTTTTCCTGACATTTTACTTTTTTTACATTTCATTAAATATTATTTCTATTCTATGATCCTTTTTAAAGAAAGCGATGATCTTAAAAAATTTATTTTATCCCAAAAACAACAAGGTCAAAAAATTGGCTTTGTGCCTACAATGGGGGCTTTGCACAATGGACATTTGGAATTAATACATCAAAGTAGCGCCGAAAATGACATAACCATTTGCAGTATTTTTGTAAACCCAACACAGTTTAACGATGCTAAAGATTTTGAAAAATATCCAATTACGATAGAATCTGATATCGAAAAATTAGAAAACATAAAATGTAATGTCCTTTTTTTTCCTTCTGTAAAAGAAATGTATCCTGATGGAATTACTGAAACCAAAAAATACGATTTAGGTAAACTAGAAACGCTATTTGAAGGAGAATTTAGACCGGGACATTTTCAAGGTGTTTGTGTTATAGTCGATAAACTTTTAGAACTTGTAACACCTCAAAATTTATACATGGGGCAAAAAGATTTTCAACAATGTATGGTAATTGCAAAATTGATTTCTATAACAGGTATATATACAAAACTTCATATTTGCAATACTTTGCGAGAAAAAACGGGCTTAGCAATGAGCTCTCGAAACGAACGATTGAGCAAAGAAGATAGACAAAAAGCCAGTTTGATATTTGAAAATTTGAATTATATAAAAGAACACATACAAGATTTTTCTTTTCCAGAATTACAATCAAAAGTGCTTGACAAATTAAATGAAAATCAATTTAATACCGAATATTTAAAATTAATTGATAGTACTAAATTTGAAGAATTGACCGATTTTGATTTTAATAAAAAAATGTATCTAATTATCGCTACACATTTTGGCGGAGTAAGACTTATTGATAATATTCCGATTAACTAATTTTATAGATTCAATTCACCAATAAAATTGAAATAAAAACTACCTTTACGCCCAATTATGCAAATACAAGTTTTAAAGTCAAAAATTCATCGTGTAAACGTTACAGAAGCGAATCTAAATTATATTGGATCTGTTACTATTGACGAAGATTTGATGGATGCCGCAAATATGATTGAACACGAAAAAGTGCAAATCGTAAATGTAAATAACGGAAATAGATTAGAAACCTATATTATAAAAGGAAAAAGAGGAAGTGGAGTAATTTGCCTAAACGGACCAGCAGCCAGATTAGTAGAACCTCAAGATGTCGTTATTATTATTTCTTATGCTTTAATGGACTTTGAAACCGCAAAAACATTTGAACCTTGCATTGTTTTTCCAACAATAGAAAATAAATTAAGCTAAAATGCCAGTTGGGAAAAAAGTAAACCAAACAATTCAATACCTCTTTTTTTTAAGTATAGCAGTTGTTTTATTTTGGTTTGCCTCTCGAAATTTTTCGTTTTCCGAAATAATGCATTATGTAAAAGATGCACATTATTGGCCTTTAGTATTTTTATTTATTGCAGGCATTTTCAGTCATTTTGTAAGAGCCATGCGATGGAAATTGTTAATAAAACCCCTTGGTTATGAAGTGGGTGTAATAAATACTTTTTTATCCATAATGATAGGCTATTTAGTAAATTTGGCTACGCCTCGAATGGGTGAAATAGCAAGATGTGGATTGCTTTCAAAATATGAAAATGTGCCTGCCGACAAACTTGCTGGAACTATGATTGCCGAGCGTGTTTTTGATTTAATTTGTCTTATAATATTAATTTTCATAACCTATATCGTAGAATATAATACCGTAAATGCATACTTTCAAGAACATATTTTTGCACCATTTCTAAAAATTTCGCCCTATAAAATTGGACTTTTTATTGCTGTTATTTTGCTTTTTACTGTTGTGCTTGTTTTTGTTTTTAAAAAATTATTAAAAAAAGAAAATAAATTCAATGACATTATACAAAATTTAATTTCAGGTTTTTTGTCCGTAAAAAAACTACAACAACGCAATCAATTTTTACTCCTCACCTTTGGAATTTGGTTTTTATATTGGTCAATGGCGTATATCGGATTTCAATGTTTGGATGATTTATCAGCCTTAAAACCCGGAGCAGCATTGAGTGTTTTAACATTTGGCAGTATTGGATTTGTAATTACACCCGGTGGCACTGGATCTTATCAGTTAATAATTAAAGAAGTATTAGCGCAGCTTTACCATATTCCCGAAATTGCAGGATTAGCATTTTCACACATTTCATGGGCAGCGCAAAATTTGGTTTTAATTGTTGGAGGTATTATTTCATTAATTCTTTTACCGTTATTAAATACTAAAAAAAATGATTAACCTAAATGCGCTTTCACAAGAAATTATCCATAAAGATAAATTAAAAAACTGGTTGGCTTATCATCGTTTTTTTCAAAAAAAAATAGTGTTCACAAATGGTTGTTTTGATATAATTCACAAAGGGCATTTGCATT
>JAGNRR010000033.1 GCA_017988595.1 Chitinophagaceae bacterium | reverse complement strand
TCTTGTATGAGTGGAGCCTTAAATTTTATTGACATGATTTAAAATTATTTCTTAAAATTAACACTTTTGCCAAACTTATTAAAATAAAAAAACGTCTTTTAAAAAAATAAACTTATGAAAAAAATTATACTAACTTTAATATGTTTTACAAGTATCCAATTTGCTAATGCCCAAGCATTTCAACTTTTATATCCTTTAAATACATCATTAAATAATCCTCAAATCATGAATAGTTATGATGACACTGCACGAGGAAAAATAATCTTTAAAGATTGGCCTTTTGCAGGAAATATCATTATCAACTCCTTTAATATTTCAAATAGTAATTTTCCATGCGGTATATCAAGCCCAGTACTACCAAACTTCACCTATTATTTAAACGAAATATACTCAGGTTCTACAGAAACATTATGTTATTCAAGTGGTCCATATCCTGATACAATAAAATTTGACATATGAGAAGGTAGTGGAACTATTTTAGCCGAATTGTATTATTTAATTGATACTAGTTTAGCACCAGCATCTTTCAAAGAACCTATAAAAACAACTTTTAAGTTCTATCCCAATCCTTGTAATGATTTTATTCAATTAGAGCTTAAAAATGAAGATATTTATAATGCTCAAATCTTAGATTTAAATGGAAAAATTATCCAATCAATTCCTGTTTCAAAATACCAATCAAGAATAGACTTAAAATTATTGAAAAATGGATTTTACATTCTAAAATTGATAGATAAGAATCAACAAAGCCAACTAGCCAAGTTTATCAAACAAGAATAGCTATTTATCAAAAAACATATTAGCTTTTTTTCAATCTAATTCAAAAAAAATCATCCTAAAATTAGGATGATTTTTTATTAACATCTGTTTTTCCCAATCCTACTCGCTTTGTTCATAATTGAATCAACAGTTGTGGAAAATGAAGAAAAAAAGTTTAAGAAATAAAAAATATCTTCGTTTTCACTTAATACTTTTTTGCAAAAAATAAGGAACAGTAAAAACAATTTAAAACACCCTTAAATTTTCAACTTATATGTCAAAAAAACTATCCGAAAAAACTGGCTTAAAATTCCAAAGACAATTTACTAGCGACAAAACCAATGTCTATGATTTATTTCAATATGATTATAGAACTTCTGTAATTAAAAACCCAAATGGTGAAGTCATTTTTGAAATGAAAGATGTGGAAGTTCCACAACATTGGAGCCAAATTGCAACTGATATTTTAGCACAAAAATATTTTAGAAAAGCAGGTGTTCCTCAAGCCGATGGAACTATGGGTAGAGAAACAACTGTAAAACAAGTTGCACATCGTATGGCAGATTGCTGGAGAGTTTGGGGTGAAAAATATAATTATTTTGCAAGCAAAGAAGATGCCAATATTTTTTATGAAGAATTAGTTTTTTCTATTCTAAACCAAAGTTGTGTACCTAATTCACCACAATGGTTCAATACTGGTTTGCATAATTCTTATGGTATTACCGGAAAACCTCAAGGTCATTATTATGTAGAACAAAATACTGGCGAGCTTTGCAAATCTACAAATGCTTACGAACGCCCACAACCCCACGCATGTTTCATTTTAAATGTAGATGATGACTTAGTAAATGAAGGTGGCATCATGGATCTTTGGGTGCGAGAAGCACGTATTTTCAAATACGGTTCTGGAGTAGGAACAAATTATTCAAACATCAGAGGGAGTGGCGAAAAATTAAGTGGTGGTGGTACATCAAGTGGCATTATGAGTTTTTTGAAAATTGGTGATAGAGCAGCTGGTGCAATAAAAAGCGGTGGTACTACAAGACGAGCAGCCAAAATGGTTTGCCTTGACTTAGACCACCCAGAAATTGAAGAATTTGTAAACTGGAAAGTGGAAGAAGAGAAAAAAGTAGCTGCATTAATTGCTGCTGGATACAGCCACGATTACGAAGGCGAAGCATACAAAACGGTAAGTGGTCAAAACTCAAACAATTCAGTACGTATTCCAAATTCCTTTTTTCATAAATTAAATAATAATGAAGATTGGGAATTAAAAGCAAGAACCGATGGCAGTGTAATGAAAACCTTACCTGCAAAAGATCTTTGGGAACAAATAGCATACGCCGCTTGGCGTTGTGCTGATCCAGGAACACAATATGATACCACAATAAATGAATGGCACACCTGCCCTGAAGGCGGCGCAATACGTGCTTCTAATCCATGTAGCGAATATATGTTTTTGGACAATACGGCATGTAATTTAGCTAGTATGAATTTGCGCAGATTCTTTAATGAAGAAAGCGGAAAATTTGATATTGAAGGTTACGAATATGTAACTCGTCTTTGGACCGTTGTTTTAGAAATTTCTGTGCTAATGGCACAATTCCCTTCAAAAGAAGTAGCACAATTAAGTTATGAATATAGAACACTTGGTTTAGGTTTTGCAAACTTAGGCTCACTTTTAATGGTTCAAGGCATACCTTATGACAGCGATAATGCACGTGGTATTGCTGGTGCACTTTCTGCAATCATGACGGGCGTATCTTATAAAACTTCAGCAGAAATGGCAGCACATTTAGGTGCATTTCCTCGATATAAAGAAAATGAAAAACACATGCTTCGTGTAATGCAAAATCATCGTGCAGCGGCTTATGATGCTCAAGATGCTTATGAAGGACTTGAAATAAAACCACAAGGCATTAACGCAAAACATTGCCCTGAAGATTTATTAAGAGCAGCTACAAAAGCTTGGGATGATGCCGTGCAAATGGGGAAAAAATATGGCTATAGAAATGCTCAAGCCACAGTAATTGCGCCTACAGGAACAATAGGATTAGTTATGGATTGTGATACCACAGGCGTAGAACCAGATTTTGCTTTGGTGAAATTTAAAAAATTAAGTGGAGGAGGTTATTTCAAAATTATAAATCAAAGTATTCCTACTGCATTACGCTTTTTAAATTACTCCGAAAAAGAAATTGATAGTATTGTAAAATATGCAAAAGGACATGGCACTTTTGCTGGCGCTCCTTTCATAAATCATCAATCATTAAGCGAAAAAGGGTTTATAAAAGAAGAACTTACAAAACTAGACAAAGCTGTAGAAAGCGCATTTGATATTGCATTTGTATTTAATATTTATACACTTGGCGAAGAATGTTTACAGCGTCTTGGCTTTAAACCTGAACAATATTTCAATATCGAATTTTCTTTACTTCACGAATTGGGCTTTGAAGACAACGAAATAGATGCTGCAAACGATTATGTATGCGGAACGATGATGGTAGAAGGCGCACCCTATTTAAAAGACGAACATTTACCTGTTTTTGATTGTGCTAATACCTGTGGCAAAAAAGGCAAACGATTTATTCATGCACATGGACACATTAGAATGATGGGCGCAACGCAACCTTTTATTTCTGGTGCCATTTCAAAAACAATTAATTTGCCGAACGAAGCCACCATTGATGAAATCAAAGATTGTTATTACATGAGTTGGGAATTGGGCTTAAAAGCAAACGCTCTTTATCGTGATGGAAGTAAAATGAGTCAACCTTTAAGTAATAAAAGCGACGAAAAGAAAGGAAGTAAAATGGGTGAAGGCGAAAAAGAAATTGATGAATTGACGACAGATAATGTGGTGAATATGGCAAACTTAACCATTGATGATTTGCTAGATGAAATCAACAAACGTGTTCAAGACAGCCCTGATACAAAACTAAAACGCCGACTTTCTACAATTGTAGAACGCAAAACATTGCCTGCTAAACGTAGAGGTTATACCATAAAAGCAAAAGTAGGCGGACAAGCTGTTTTCTTAAGAACAGGCGAATACAATGATGGTACACTAGGCGAAATCTTTATAGACATGAGCAAAGAAGGCGCCACGATGCGAAGCTTGCTAAACTGTTTTGCCATTGCAGTGAGCATTGGTATGCAATATGGTGTGCCTTTGGAAGAATATGTAGATAAATTTATTTTCACTCGTTTTGAGCCAGCAGGCATAGTAGACCATCCAAATATTAAAAATGCTACTTCTGTAGTAGATTATATTTTTAGAGCCTTAGGACACGAATATTTGGGCAGAACAGACTTAGTACATGTGCAAGGAAACACAGGGACCGACTCTTGGGACGAACCCAGCGAAAGCCAAGAACTAAGTAGTGTACGTGTTACCTCTTTAGGAAACAAACCTACACCTGCAAAAGCTGCAACACCAACCAAAAGTGAAAAAGAATTGATAGGTACAAGTGCAGATGCACCAGTTTGCAGAAGCTGTGGAAACATTACCCTACGAAATGGCACTTGTTATATGTGCCCCAATTGTGGAACAACCACAGGATGTTCGTAGAATAGATTCTATTGAATTTAAAAAAAATCGTTCTTAAGAAATTAAGAACGATTTTTTTTTTTTTGTTGAACTATTTGAAATTTAACACTTAATTATTCTTAATATAAAAGTTGTTCAAAATTCTTTTCAATCAACTCAACTTCAAAATCATTTATTTGATTAACTTTGAGCTTCCAAAAAATAGAACTCATGTCCAAAGAAATTATAGATCAAACTGCACAACACATGAAAAAAGCAGTTGCTCATTTTGAAGGAGAATTATTGAAAATTAGAGCAGGAAAAGCAAGCCCACAAATGCTAGATGGCATTATGGTGGATTATTACGGCAATCCAACACCTATTAATCAAGTAGCAAACGTGTCATCGATAGATGCACGAACCTTGACAATTCAGGCATTTGAAAAAAACTTAATTTCGGATATCGAACGAGCTATAATGGCTGCAAATATTGGCGTAACCCCTCAAAATGATGGTGTATTGATAAAAATATTTATGCCGCCACTTACTGAAGAACGCCGAAAAGAAATGACTCGAAAAGTGCATGGCGAAGGCGAACATGCTAAAATTACAGTTCGAAATATTCGTAGAGATGCAATGGAAGACATTAAAAAACTTCAAAAAGATGGCTTAAGCGAAGATGAAGCTAAAGGACTTGAAACACAAATACAAGCTTTAACAACTAAACATAGCGAATTGATTGAAAAACATTGCGAAGTGAAAGAGAAAGAATTGATGACAGTTTAGTATTTTTTCTATTATGCTAAATTCATTATTCGATTTTTTTTCAACCAATTTATTACTTGTATATTCTACCCCATTTTATGTGTTGCTAATTGCAATAGAATCTTATTTAAGCAACAAACAAGGAAGAGATTTTTATAACCTAAAAGATGCTTTAATGAATCTTTGGCTAAATATAGCTAATACGATAGTGGCATTAAGTTTCAAAGGTTTAATATTAATAATGTTTAGCTTTGTTTATTCATTTCATTTTTTAGAAATCACAAATCCTACCATTTATTGGACATTTTTATTTTTTGCATTAGACTTTTGTTTTTATTGGGAACATCGAGCTGAACATTATGTAAGAATTTTATGGGCTGTTCATGTTACACATCATTCATCTCAAGAATTTAATCTCACAACAGGTTTTCGGTCTTCTGTTTTTCGTCCTTTGGTATCATGCTGGTTTTTTCTTCCCTTGCTATTATTAGGTTTTAAACCAATGGATATATTGTTTATGGATGCGCTTTGTCAAATTTATGGCATTATTGTTCATACCAGATTTATAAAAAAAATGCCACAATGGTTTGATGATTATTTTGTTTCACCAAGTCATCATCGCGTGCATCATGCCAGTAATATTATTTATTTAGATAAAAATATGGGCATGGTACTCATTATTTGGGATAGATTATTTGGAACATTTCAAGAAGAATTAAATAATGAAAAAATAGTTTATGGCTTAACCAAAAATCCAGAAAAACCGTTTCATCCCTTGCAAATCATATTTCATGAATGGCAAAATATTTTTACAGAGATAAAAAGTAAAAATATTTCGTTTAAAACAAAACTAAAATATTTAATTATGCCTCCAGGCTGGAGCCACGATGGCAGCAGCAAAACAGCTCATGAATTGAGAAAAGAACTAAATAATAATTAAGCTATGAAATTTAATAACGAAACCAATTTTTATAAAGGAAAAGTACGAAATGTACACAGCATAGGTAATGATTTTTTGGTCATGGTGGCAAGCAATCGCATTTCAGCATTCGATTTTATTTTGCCCAGAGAAATTCCATATAAAGGTCAAGCCTTAACTCAGTTGGCTGCTTACTTTTTAAATGCCACAAAAGATATCGTACCAAATTGGTTAATTTCTTGTCCTGCACCAAATGTTAGTTTTGGAAAAAAAGCAACAACATTTCCTGTGGAAATGGTGATTCGTGGAAATTTAACGGGCCATGCATGGCGAACTTACAAAGAAGGAAAACGCATTTTGTGCGGCGTAGCATTGCCAGAAGGTATGAAAGAAAATGATTTTTTTCCAACACCAATCATTACGCCAAGTACCAAAGCCCACGAAGGACATGATGAAGACATAAGCCGTGAAGAAATTATTTCACGTGGAATAGTTTCAGAAAAAGATTATGTGCTATTAGAAAAATATACACATGCACTTTTTGCCAAAGGCAAAGAAATGGCAAAAGAAAGAGGTTTGATTTTAGTGGATACAAAATACGAATTTGGAAAAATTGGAGATGAAATTATCTTAATTGATGAAATACATACGCCTGATAGTTCTCGATATTTTTATGCTGAAGGCTTCGAAGAAAATCTAAAAAACAATCTACCACAGCGACAATTATCAAAAGAATTTGTTCGGGAATGGCTTATGGAAAATGGATTTCAAGGAAAAGAAGGACAGCAAATTCCAACAATGACAGATGATTTTGTGGAATTGGTAACGGCTCGATATATTGAACTTTACGAAAAAATGACTTCTACAACATTTGTACAAGAAGAAATTAGTGAAGAAGAAATTTTGGAAAAAGTGAATAGAATTTTGAATTGAGAATTTACTTTAATATCAATGCAAAAACTGCATAATTAATTATATCTCTAAAATTGGCATCAATGCCTTCAGAAACTTCAGTTTTACCATCATTTGCAATAATTTGTTTGATGCGTAATATTTTTGTAAGTATTAAATCTGCAAATGATTCTTGACTCATATTTCGCCAAGCTTCGCCATAATCATGATTTTTTTTCTGCATTAATTCAAAATTTTCTTGCAAATGATCATCATACATTTTCAAAGCTTCATCTACAGGCAAATCCCAATTATCATTACCTTGTAAATCTTGCTGAATAAGGGCTATGATGCCATAATTAATAATTCCTTGCCATTCTCCAGCAAGATCGTCATCTACTTTTTGATTTCCAATTTCTTGAATATTTCTTATTCGTTGAGCTTTAATATAAATTTGATCAACAATTGAAATTGGTCGAAGTACTCGCCAAGAAGTGCCATAATCTTTGGTTTTTTTTTCAAAAATTGATTTACAATTATTCGTAATAAATTTAAATTCTTGTGCAGTGTTTGACATTATCTTTGTGAATTGATGAACAAAAATAATTCTTTCTTTTCCCAATTTAGCATCAACTGTCGAGGAAATTTAATTTCGCTCGAAAAACCTTTAATAATGGGAATTGTAAATATCACACCCGATAGTTTTTATCAATCCTTTGCATCAAATGAAAATAAAAAAATGCTGCTTCATATCGAAAAAATGATGAACGACGGTGTTGATATTATTGATGTTGGTGCAATGAGTTCTCGCCCCAAAGCAGAACTCATTAGCGAAGCCGAAGAAGAAAATAGATTGCTACCTGCTTTGGAAATCATCACTAAAAATTTTCCAGAACTATTGATTTCAATAGACACTTTTCGTGCAAATATTGCACAGCAAGCAATTGACAGAAATGCATCAATAATAAATGATATTAGTGCTGGTAATTGGGATGAAAAAATGTTAGCAACAATTGCAAAAAACAAAGTGCCTTATATTGCCATGCATGGTTTAGGCAAACCTTTTGAACTTCATCAACAACTTGAAATTGAAAATATTACTACTACAGTTTATTCTTTTTTTAATGATAAAATTGCAGCTTTTAAAAACGCAGGAATTATAGATGTCATTTTAGATGTTGGTTTTGGCTTTAGTAAAACATTGACTGAAAATTATCAATTAATAGCTGAATTAAATTATTTTAAAACATTAGAATTGCCTTTATTAATAGGCATTTCACGAAAATCAATGATTACAAAATTGTTACAAATAGATGCTAAAGATGCTTTATCAGCTACATCAGCTTTGCATTTGCAATGTTTAATTCAAGGTGCAAAAATATTACGAGTTCACGATGTAAAAGAAGCAAAAGAAGTGGTAAAAATATATAGACAACTCCAAAATGTATAATTAATTTTTGTATAACTTTACAACCTATGATTTATAGAAGCAAAGCGCCTTTAAGAATTGGCTTGGCTGGCGGTGGCACAGATGTTAGTCCGTATAGCGACGAATTTGGTGGAGCAATTTTGAATGTAACAATTTCGCTTTTTGCTTATGCAAATATTGAAAAAAATAAAACCAAAAAAATTCATTTAATTGCACAAGACCGAAATGAAAGCGAAGATTATGTTTTTGAAAAACAATTGCCTATCAATGGACATTTAGATTTATTAAAAGGAGTTTATAATAGAATTCAAAAAGATTTTGGAAAAATAGATTTTGGTTTTACACTTACAACATTTGTAGATGCTCCTGCAGGATCAGGGCTTGGCACTTCTTCAACTTTGGTTGTTGCAATTCTTGGTGCGTTTATAGAAATGCTTGAATTAAAATTGAATCAATATGAAATAGCAATGTATGCTTATAAAATTGAGCGTGAAGATTTAAAACTTGCAGGCGGAAAACAAGATCAATATGCTACAACATTTGGTGGTGTAAACTTTATGGAATTTTTTAAAGACGATAAAGTAATAGTAAATCCATTGCGAATTCAAGGAAGTTATATGCAAGAATTGGAAAATAATTTAATTTTATTTTACACTGATAGCAGCCGAGAAAGTGCTCACATCATTGAAGAACAACAAAAAAATGTTCACGATAAAAAGTCTTCTTCTATAGAAGCTATGCATCAATTAAAATCGCAGGCCAATTTAATGAAAGAGGCTTTGTTGCAAGGAAAATTAGATAAAATTGGTGAAATTTTAGATTTCGGATTCCAACAAAAACGTTTAATGGCAGAAAACATTAGCAATGAAACGATAGAAAAAATTTATCATCTTGCAAAAAATGCAGGAGCAAGTGGTGGAAAGATAAGTGGCGCAGGCGGAGGTGGTTTTATGATTTTTTATTGTCCTGAGAATACAAAATTTTCGGTAATTAAAGCACTTTCAAAAATTAATGGACGCCATAGACATTATCAGTTTACCAAAAATGGATTGCGTACTTGGCGATCTGTTTCTTAAAAAATAACTATGCAACATCATAAAAAAATTATTCTTTTTATTGAAGAATTGCTTGAAGCAATTAAAGAAAAAAAATTGCAACGAGTTATTTTTTCAAAAAAAAGAAATCAACATAATGAGTTGAAAAATGTTTATGCCAATTTAATAGAAACCAAACTGGGCTTGCGATTCAACATCGTTTATCGTTTTCCAACAAATGATTTAACAAAGAATTTTTCATTAAATGAAGCCAAAGAAAAAGTAATTGAATTACTCCAAAATGAATTTTTCAACGTAGAATTAATTACAACTACAAAACACTTTTATGTAGAAATAAAAAATGATAACGATGTAAAATTGCGAAGCATTACTTTAGAAAAAAAAGAAGTTGAAATGAAAAATTTAACTCATGATAAAGAAAAAAAATTTGTTGTTGATACCAATGCAGAATTTCTAAAATTACTTGGGGTGTGTACTTCTGAAGGAAAAATAAAAACAGATAAACAAGATAAATTTAAACAAATAAATAAGTTTATAGAAGTAATAAACGGTTTATTAAACAAAAAAGCATTATGTAAAAACGACACTATATTTGATATGGGCTCGGGTAAAGGCTATTTAACTTTTGCATTGAGCCATCATTTAAATAATAATATTAAAATAAAAGGAATTGAATTTCGAAAAGATTTAGTAGAAAAATGCAATACCATTTCTGCTGCATTAAATTTTACTAATTTAAGTTTTGAAGAGGGAAAAATAGAAGAGCTAAATATTAAAAATGCTGGAATGCTTATTGCACTTCATGCCTGCGATACTGCAACAGACGATGCTATAGCAAAAGGAATAAAAGCAAATGCAAAAATTATTGTTTGTTCGCCTTGTTGCCACAAGCAAATTCGAAAAAATATGCAGCCTAATGCATTGATAAATGAAATAACAAAACATGGCATTTTAAAAGAACGACTTGCTGAAATGCTGACAGATACTATTCGTTCACTTTATCTTGAGGCTTATGGCTATGAAAGCAGTATTTTTGATTTTATTGGCACAGCACATACTCCTAAAAATTGCATGATTACTGCAATTAAGAAATATGAAAACGTAAAACCAGATGAAATCATTTTAGAAAAAATCAAGGCAATTAAAAAAGAATTTGGAATTGATTTTCATTATTTGGACAAACTCCTATTTTAATGTCTTCAAAATTGCATAAAACGTAAAAACATCTTCAAAAGAATTGTAAAGAGGAGCAGGTGCAATTCTTATTACATTTGGTTCTCGCCAATCAGCAATAACATTATTTTGCTGCAAAAGTTTAAAAAACTTTTTTCCATTTTTATGAAAAAGTAAGGATAACTGAGCGCCACGTTGCATTTCATCTTTTGGTGTAATGATTTCAAAAGCTAATTTCGGATTTTCTGTTTTTATATTTTCTAATAAAAAATATAAATATGACGTTAGTAAAATGCTTTTTTGTCGAAGTGCAGTCATACCAGCTTCTTCAAAAATTTCAAGACTTGACAAATGTGCTGCCATATTAAAAACTTGAGCGTTACTCATTTGCCAACTTTCGGCTGTTGGCATTGGTACAAAACCTTTTTCCATTTTGAAACGAGTTTTTTCATCGTGTCCCCACCAACCTGCCAAGCGAAATGTTTTAGGATTTTGAACATGTTTTTCGTTTACAAAAATTCCACCAACAGCTCCTGGACCTGAATTCAAATATTTATAAGAACACCAACATGCAAAATCTACTTTCCATTTGTTTAATTCTAAAGGCACATTTCCAACGGCATGTGCTAAATCAAATCCCACTTTTGCGCCAGCTTTTTGACCCACTTTGGTTATTTTTTCCAAGTCAAATAATTGACCAGTGTAATAATTCACACCGCCCATCATCACCAAAGCTAAGCTGTCTTTATTTTTTTCAATAGCAAAAAAAATATCATCTTCATTGATACAATGTTCATTTTTTCTTGGTGCAATTTCAATAATTGCCGTTTTAGGATTGAATCCATAAAATTTTACTTGCGTTTCGATAGCATACATATCGCTAGGAAAAGCGCCAGCTTCCATTAGGATTTTAAATCTTTTTTGTGTTGGTTTATAAAATGATAATAGTAACAAATGCAGATTCACTGTCAATGAATTCATTGCTACAACTTCTGTTTTTTTTGCACCAACAATTTTTGCAAGGGTATCAGTAAAAAAGCTGTGGTATTTAAACCAGGGTCTTTTGGCTTCAAAATGTCCTTCAACACCATGCATTTGCCAATCTTTAAGTTCTTGATCAATATAGTTTTTGGCAGATTTGGGTTGCAATCCTAGTGAATTTCCACAAAAATAAATTGCAGTTTGATTATTAATTTTTGGAAAAAAAAAGTCGTTTCTGAAATGTGCTAAGGTATCGGCGTCGTCCATTTCTTTAGCAAAACTGCGTTGCGCCAAAAAATTAATTTTGTTCATAATAGGGAAAATATAAAAAGCTAAGATACATATTTTTTTAGTTGATGATAAAGTTGTGAGTTGATAAGTTTGTAATCTATCAAAATTGATTAAATTCGCATTATAAAAACATAAACTTTGGAAACAAAATTTGGAAAAGAAACATACATGTATTGGTTTGAATCAATGCTATTACAACGCAAGTTTGAAGAAAAAGTAGGTCAATTATATGGCCAACAAAAAATTCGCGGATTTTGTCATTTATATATTGGACAAGAAGCTGTTTCTGCTGGATGCATGACAGCAATTCGCGATGAAGATAACATGATAACGGCATATCGAGATCATGCGCTTGCAATTGCAAAAGGGATGACACCAAGAGAATGTATGGCAGAACTTTATGGAAAAGCTACAGGTTGTACTAAAGGAAAAGGAGGAAGTATGCATTTCTTTTCAAAAGAGAAAAAGTTTTTTGGCGGTCATGGCATTGTTGGCGGACAAATTGGTCTTGGTGCTGGAATAGCATTTGCAGATAATTATCAAGGAAATGACAATGTAACACTTTGTTTTTTTGGAGATGGTGCAGCAAGACAAGGAATACTTCATGAAGCTTTTAACATGGCAATGCTATGGAAATTACCAGTCATCTTTATTTGTGAAAATAATTATTATGCCATGGGTACATCGGTAGAAAGAACAAGTAATGTTTTAGACATTTATAAATTTGCAGATGCCTATGATATGCCTGGCGATACTGTGGATGGAATGAGTCCTGAAGAAGTGCATGTTGCTATTGATAGAGCTGCAAGACGAGCAAGAGAAAAAGGCGGACCTACTTTGTTAGAAATAAAAACATATCGATATCGTGGACATAGTATGAGCGATCCTGCAAAATATAGAACTAAAGAAGAACTTGAGGAATTTAAATTAAAAGATCCAATAGAGCATGTTAGAGATGTTATTTTGAAAAATAATTATGCTAGTGAAAGTGATTTGGAAGCCATTCAAGATAAAGTAAAAGCAATAGTTGATGACTCAGTAGAATTTTCAGAAAATTCTCCTTGGCCAAATGATGATGAGCTTTATAAAGATATTTACTTACAAGAAGATTATCCCTATATTACCGATTAAATAAAAAAAACTAATTTTTTTTTTTGAAAAAAGTCTATACACTACTCTGGATTTTTAATCTTTCGCAATATTGTTTTTCTCAAAGCAGCATTATAC
>JAGNRR010000032.1 GCA_017988595.1 Chitinophagaceae bacterium | reverse complement strand
TTTTTTGTATTGATAAATTTGTTTTTTCATTGAATAAAAGATTTTCATTATGGGAAATATTTCTTTTGTTTTTTTCTTTTGTTCTAATAATTGTTTTTCAAATTAAACTTTTTAAAAATCAAAAGGAAATAAAAAATCCCATATTGGTTATGCTAATTCAACTTCGTATTTTATTAAATAATGTTGCCCTTTTATCCTTTCCAATTTTGATTTTATCAATTCCGCTACATAGTAATAGGTGGTTGTTTTTAATTGCTATTTGGTTAGTCAATTTCACCTTTTTCATTAAGGCCAATCACTATAAATATTTTTCTTTTTTCAAACAAAAATTTTCAATTTTATCTTTCCTTCTGGTTTTTTTTGTTACCATTTTGGTTTTAGGTTTTAACAATAATGAAGCCTTTTTCCAGTTTCCTATATTATTGGTTTTTAAAATACTATTGATTTTTTTGTTTTTCTCATTTCCAAAAATTGTAATTGGATCTATTGATATTAGGTATTTAATTATTATTTTTTATGCAGGTTCTTTAACCTTTTTTACTAATGATTTTGGTACTTTAATTTATGCTTTTATAGCTTGTTTTATCATAGGCTTTTTTTCGTTTCCATGGTTTAAATATATATGTGTATTATTGCTTATTGTTTTTGCTAGCTATTTTTACATTGATGGCAAAAACAAAATGAATGACAAGAAATTTTTTAGGTTATATGCTCCATTTATTAGTATGGAAAGTAATTATGCCACCAATGCGCCTGAAGAGGACAAAGAAACTGTAGCTTTTAACCGTTTACATCTAAAGAGCATTTTGAAGATGGAAACTCCCATATTTCAAAAAAGCTTTATACCGCTGAGGGTAAAAAATGTTTTTCATACTGACTATGTTTTTTTATGGTCTGCAGCTGTAGGTTCTTATTTTTTTATAGTGTTGTTTTTTACAACAGTTGTACTTATAGTTTCAATTTTTTTAATGTTAATTAGGTGCATTATATTTCCTTTTCAAATAAACGAGATTGAGGTTTTTGATGTAAGACCATTAAGAGAATCTGCATTAGTAGCTTTTCTTTTGTCTATCTCAATGGTATCTTTTGTATTTCCTATTTTTTCCAATATAGGTTTATTGCCACTTACAGGGCAAAGTATCCCTTTTTTGAGTACCTCGTGGGTTGAAGTATTGTTATTTTGTATCATTTTATTGCTAATCGAAAATTTCTTTGGCAATCCTACACAATTTATAGAGGGCAAAGAAGTTTTAAATTTTGCTGATTTAAAGAATAAACATAAGCATTTGATGTTTTTATTGGGAGTGGGTTCTACTATATTGCTTTCAATTTTTTTTATTAAAGCGGCAAGAGTAAACAATTATATTTCTTGGAATAAACCCGAAGCAACTTTAAGACAGCAAGCATTTCCAATAAGAAACAAAGAAAACAATTTGGTTTTTTCAGATTCTGTAAAATTATACTGGTTGAATGAATGCTGTAAACGTATTTCGAATAATTCATTGACTAATTATGAAGGCCAATCAAATAAATTCGAAGCCAACAGATTTAAATTTGTGGATCAATGTAATGTTGATTACTTTATTCAAAATTTACCAATTTTGGTGAGTGGTTTCGATGCTCCTTTTGGAAAAGTATATGCTAATTTTCAACAAGTAAATAGAGTGAAAGAAATAAATTTCTCTAATCCTTTTTATCAAAATATGTTGTTTGCTCAAAATAATTTATTTAATGCTGATTTGCATGCTGTTTGTAATCAAAAACTCAAGAACCATTTACAAAAAATTGGTAATAAAAATAATCAAGGTGCTGTTTTGATTGTTGATAATAATTCAGGTCAAATAATTAGTTGTGCCTCTTTTCCTGCATCTAATTTGTTTAATATTAAGGATAAAAATTTTCCAGTTGGCTCGGTTAAAAAGCCTTTACTTGCTTTTATTGCATTGCAAATAGACGATGATTACCAATTTAAAATGGTGAATGGATGCGATTTTAAAACCTTTATTCGAAAATCAAATGGGGATTATGCTGCATGGCTTCTGCGTGATTTGTTAAAAAATCATCCTAAAGAATTCGAAAATTACCTTTTGCAATTTTTTGATATGTCTATTTTACCTGACAATTATCATACTGCATTGCTCGATGAGATGCCAAATGAAGAAGCATTTGAAATTAATTTGGATAAATTTAATCCTTTATATCGGTTAGCTATTGGTAGGCAACAGCCTTATTCATTACATGAAATGGTGGAGATGTTTGGTAGAATGATTACCAAAAGAAGGCTAAATATATCAGAAGATGGAACAGAAAAGGCATTTAAAGAATTAAATATTGACACCTTAAAATGTTCACTTCTTTTTTCAGCAATGAATGATGTAATTTTAAGTGGTACTGCAGCCAAAGTAGGAAAAGCACTTGAATATGATAGTTGCAAAACTGCAAATATTTTTGCCAAAACGGGTACTGCCGAAAGTGAACAGGGAAGTGATAATATCAGCAGTACCTTTATTATTTCTAATCAACAATATACCATTGGAATAATGGAATATGGACGGATACCGATTAATTCAAAGAATATGGCCGCTAAAGATTTGTTTATTCAGTTAATACCCATCTTAAAAAAATATGGTGTTTTAGAAAAAAAATAATGTTTTAATTGTTGAAAATAAAAAATTATTTTATATTTATAAAAACTAAACAACTGAAAATATGAAAATCCTTGTCCTTACCGTTGGCACCAATCCGCTGCCTGTATATGTATGTGCTAAGTATTATCTTGATCAAAAGGAATACAATAGATTTGTACTTTTGCATTCGAAAAAAAATGATGATGTAGGACAGGCCTCTACTGAAGAATTTGCAAAAGCAATAAAAGCACTATTAGGCGATTGCGACGAATGTATAAAACCTATAGCGCTTACCGACGTATCGGATGGAAAAACAATTGAAAGTGATTTAACAGATTATTTGAAAACCCATTTAACAACCTCAACAGAAATAACGTATAACTATACTGGCGGCACCAAATCGATGAGTGTGCATATATACAATTGGTTTAGGAAAAATTATCCATGTGCCAAATTTTCGTACCTCAATGCCCGCAAAGACAGTTTGATTATGGAAGTTTTTAGCCTTGATAATAATCCCACAATAACCACTACTTCCAAAAAGGACATTTCCACTAAAGTAACGCTCACTTTTGAGCAATTGGCAAAATTGCATTTATATAATTATGCAAATGAAAAAACAGAATACAATGGGCTTTTAAATAGTTTCATGGAATTTTATTTGAATGGAGAAAAAATACCTAACTGGCAAAAAAGTTTGTATAATTTTTTTAAAGTAAAATCAAAAATTAGTTTTACTAAAAATGATATGAATAAAAATGTCCAAATTGATTTTAATGATTTCAAAAATAAATTAAAAGAAGCGTTAAAAGAAAAATTGAAAGAGGATAAATATAAAATTAATGAATGTTGTTTAAAATCTGAAATTGACAAAGTTGTCGATGCCTATCCAGACCAAAAATTGTTAAATGAGTTTTTCAAAAACCAAATGAATTTTAATTCAAATAATAGTATTCCAGTTTTAGTTCAAATAAACAATTTCCTTGATGATGAACTCAAAATATTTGAAGGTGAAAATGGGAGTAGAACAGTAAAATTAACCTCTTTTAATGACCCAACTAAATTTAATTTTTTTTTAGATTGGGTAAATTATTTTATGCTTAATCAAGACCTCGAACATTATTGTTACAAACTAGTAGAGGCTTTGAAAAATCCTAATAATTTGAACGGCTGCACATCAATAGGTATGAATTGGGTGTTTGCAAAAGATGCAAATTTTAACCCAAAAAGTAAAGATGCAAATTTTGAACTTGATGTATTGGTTTTATTTGGTTACCGATTGTACGTAATCAGTGTAACTCGGCAACAAGAAATAGGCGATATTAAACGAAAAGGATTTGAAGTGTTGCACCGAGCTAGACAATTGGGGGGAGAAGAGGCCAAAGCTGTAATTTTTGCAACAATAAATATGAAAGATGAAAAGGGAAATCCAATAGGCGAAGACAAACTAAAAGACGAACTAGAGGTAGAAACGGGCTCTATTTCCAAAAATATCTGTTTTGTAAATTATGACCAAAGTAAGAACCAAATTAAAATTAAATTAAAAGAGATTTTAAAATGAGAGAAACCCAATTACCTACTGCGGTATTGATAGATGTGCTATCGATACAAAAATACATTTTTCAAAGCAATAAGCTAAAAGAAAACCTTGGCGCATCCTACATTATAGAGCATGTATTGTATGGTGTCGAATTTTTAGGTTTGGATAAAACCACCCCTTGGTGGGATGGCAAAATGCCCATTAACACTACTGGCACTATTGGCTTTGTAGGTGGCGGAAATGCCTTATTGTTTTTTAACGATGAAACACAAGCAAATGCTTTTTTAAAAATATTTTTTACAAAAGTGTATTTGTCATTGCCTGGTTTGCCAATTATATATGGTATTAAAAATGATTTTTGTATAGGCACTAATTACAAAACGCACTTTAGCATATTGATAAAAAGCCTTATTATATGCCGAAATAGCTATCGGTTTAATATGCCACTTGCCAAATCGCCTTTTCACGATAACTGTGTTTTTACTGGCAATATTGCAGTAGATACCCAACAAGGAGATAAAATATCGGCAAGTGCCAAAGCAAGATTAACTTATGTAGATAGTGCCAAAAACAAGCACCTCGAATTAATAGAAGGCGATAATAAAAACAATTATACCTTTACAGATGAATTATCCAAATTAGCCCAACCCGATGAAAAAAGCTATATCGCAGTAGTACATATTGATGGCAATGGGATTGGTGATGAATTTTTGAGTTGTGAAAGCCTAAAGGATTCCCAAACACTATCTCAGGCAGTAAATGATTTGTGCAAAAGTACATTTAAGACATTGATAACTGAAATGATAAATGAACTTGATACTTATAATTTAAACTTACAAAAAGACGGTGATAAAACGATATTGCCCATTCGCCCAATTATAATTGGAGGCGACGATATTACTTTTGTTTGCGAAGGTACATTGGGAGTGTATTTGGCAGAAAAATTCATTGAAATATTTTCTGCTGTAAAAATTAAAGAAAAATATTACAATGCCTGTGCTGGAATAGCCATAGCCAAAACTAAATATCCATTTAGTAAAATATACTATTTAGCCGACGCACTTTGCCAAGAAGCAAAGGAAAAAGCAAAAATAAAAGCAGAAGAAAAAGTACAAACAGGTTATCCGTCGGCCATTAGCTACCATATAGCGACAAATGGCATAAGTGGCTCTTTGGCCGATATTAGAACACAATATTATACAAATTATAAGAATGAAAAATTGTACAAAGGGCCTTATCTTTTAGAAGTTGAATATAGGAATCTAATAAATGGGATGAAACATTTTACCGACACAGCTAAAATTGCCAAAAATCAAACTCAAAAAATAAAACAAACCCTACTCAATGGCGATGAAATAGACAAAGATTTATTGGGCCTCCGTTTGCGACAATTGGAACAAAAGACATTAGATATTAAGGGGGATTATCCAGATATAAAAGATGAATACTTTGACATGATTGAATTACTCGATTTTTATCCTACAAAATACCTTGCCTTAAGCGAAGAAACTACCCAAATAATCGAAAATGCCTAAACCGAATAATATGAACATAAAAATTAAAACCAAATCATTTACCATCACAGCGGGTAGAGGTGGAGATGCGGATGCCGATGTAAATATACTATACGACGAAATGGGTTTTCCATACATCAATGGACGCAGATTAAAAGGATTGCTCAAAGAAGCAGCCTATAATGTATTAATTCGATTGGGTGGAAATAATATGGATTTGATGGTTTCTATATTTGGAACCGCTACCCAAAAAGGCAAGTTAAGATTTGCGAATGCAATATTGCCAGATTCCAAATACAAAGCACATATATTGGCTTATAACAATGATGAAAAAAATGGGATAAAAATTTCAAAAGCACAGATACTAAGCAAATACACCAGTATAATTAATCAAACCACCATTGCACATTTTGATGAAAAAGATAATAATTATAAAGGAACGGCAAAGGAAAAATCGCTGCGCAAATTTAGAGCTATACAGCCCAATATCGTTTTTGATTGGTCTCTTGATACGAAAAATTGTACAGCAGTAGAAAATGCATTGCTAGTACTTGCCCTTATTGAACTGCGCAATATTGGCACTAGGCGCAATAGAGGAAATGGATTTATAAAAATTGAAACAGAAAATATAGGCTGGAATGAAATTGAGCAATACATTGCTTTGATAAAAGTAAACAGTACTAATGAATCTAAAAATGAAAATATTTCCGAAACGAATTTAGACCAAACAAAAAATGGTTTCATTTCTAAGCAATGGATTTTTGAAGCTACAAATAATATAATACTTCCCCAAAAGGGCGGCGACCCAAATACTATCGAAACAGGTGTATTGATTTCAGGAAATACGATTAGAGGTAAGATAGCAAGCAAAATAATTGCTAATCAATCATGTGGCAAAAATGCACACTTAAATCCCATTTTTTTCAAGGCAATTTTGTCTGAAGATGTAAAATTTGGATTTGGTTTTCCTTATGCAAAGGGAAATGTATTTTATCCCCTCAGCATGCAGTGGTATTATATAAAGAATAAAAAGAAAAATGAGAAAGAAGATATTTTTAGTTCAGAAGAAAAAAATTTAAAATTTGCACCAGCTTTTGTGAATGACGAAGAGAAGGTACTTTCTATTTCAAAAGATATCCATTTTCATATATCTCGGGATAGTGAAAAAGAACGCATTTCGGGTAGAAATTTAGAAGGAGAAATGTTTTATTACGAATCAATAGTAGCAGGAACCCAATATGCTTTTGAACTATCTGGGCCAGAATATCTAATTGATTATATAACAACCCTTATGCCAACAGAAAGCACCATACAGGTAGGCCGCTCGGCAAATACACAGTATGGCGAAATGAAATGTATTGATATAAAAGATGTAGCAAAGCAACAATGTATTGAAGTATTGCAAGAAGGAGAAGGTGATGAAGAATACAGTTGTATCGAAACAGAAACTAAAAAATTTATTATCACGTGCCAATCACCATTGATTGTATTTAACCAATATGGAAAAGCTACGCCCGATTTGGACACTTTTAAGGAATATATAAAGCAATTTGAAGGAGCAACAATAAGCGATATAAAAGCCGTTTTTCAACTCAGTTCGGCTATGGTGGCTAATCAACAATGGAAAGGAGGAGGTATGGAGTATGCTGCTTTTGAGGCTGGGTCAGCTTTTTTGATCACATTTGACCAATTGCCTGCTTGCTTGCCCAATTCTTTTTCTCTTGGCGAGTGGCAATATCTAGGTTTTGGGCTATGCAGTATGAAGGAGTATAGTCCTTCTAGTTTTAGTTTATCTGATTTTGATAAGGATAAAATTACAATAGATACAACTTTTATACAAGATTATATCAACAATGCAAATAATATTTTTATACGGAAAAAAATTGACTTCAATGCCAAACAAGCTGCCAATAAATTTGAAGGCAACCTGTCGGGTACGCAATGCAATACTATAATATTGGCATTTGAACAAATGAAAAACGAAAAAGCATTTTTGGAATTTTGTGAGAATAGGAAAATATTGGGTAAAAAATTGTGTGATGCACCATCTGTAATAACCACCAATAAAGTGGGTGATAAAATAGAGTATAAATTAAAACCAATAAGTATTTCAATTCAAGGTATTAAATTTACGGATGCGCACAAAAATGATTGGGAAAATATAAAACAATATTGGATTTCCTATTTTAAATATGTAAATAAGAAAAATCAAAATGCCGAAAAAAAAACTAAAAATGGAAGTAATTAAAGATAAAATTATAAAAACCTATATAATAAGTATGGAAGTAGAAATGCTTTCTACATTTTGTATTGGAAGTGGCGAAAGCAATAAATACGATATAGAAGTGGTTAAATTGCCCAATGGCATGCCCTATATACCATTTACTGCTTGGATGGGCGCGCTCAAACATTATTTTTATGATGCTGTCGATTTTTCTAAAATTAATAAAAAGGAAGATATTTTGGCTCTCCATTATTTTTGGGGTGATAGCACTAATTATTTGCCTCCAAATTTTAAAACTAAAATAGAAAAGGAAGATATTCCGCAAAGCCATTTTGTGCCTGAAGCCGATTTTGGTTCATTTATGAGTAATACTAGTTTAAATTTTAGGGATGGCATTTTGCTCGATAATAATAAACAAGTACTCAACAAATATGATTTTGAAACGGTGGAGGCTGGTGCTATAATGAAATTTGTATGCAAACTCGATATTAGAGAAAATGTAGAAGAGGAAATATTACAAAAATGCCTTCATTTTATTGAAAATAACTTAAAGAATGTTACAATTGGTGCCAAAACTAACTCAGGACTTGGTAAGCAGAAACTCAAAAAATTTGAATGTTTTAAATTCGATTTTAATTATGAAACTCACCAAAAAGCCTGGTTTAGATATTTGTACGATGGCACTTTAGCCGATTCTTTAAAAGAAAATTCAACTTTCGAAGGATTTGAATTAATAAATAAAGATACTTTTACGATTTCGACTATTTTAACCTTAGAAGATACCCTGTTGAATGGTGGTGGTATTGACCTTAAATTAGAAACCGATAAACAGCCATACAAAAATAAAAAGGGCGAATTGCTACTCCGTGGCGAAACTTGGAAAGGCGCAATAAGAGCCAAGATGAAACAAATAGGTTATGCTATGCTAAGTGATGAAAAAACCACAAATGGCTTGATTGATAAGCTATTTGGTTTTGTAAGTGAAGACCCAAATGATAACAAAAAACAAAAAGGTCGGATTTCGGCCAATGAGTCCATCATTGAAAATGCCAATACCTTTGTGCACCACCGAGTAGCTATTGATCATTTTACGGGTGGCACCAAAGATGGGGCTAAGTACGATGCAGAGGTAATACAACATAAGGATGAACAAATTAAACTTTCATTTAGCATCACTAATTATGAAGCACATGAGCCTATTTGGTTGCTGCGTGCTGTTATTGATTTATTATTAGGCGACATTGCCATTGGTGCCGATGCTGGCATTGGAAGGGGCAGAATGAAGGGAAATAGCATCTATATTATTGATAAAAAAGAAACTATAAAATTAGAATTAAATAAACCCAATTTTGGACTACAAAATGGTAATTTAAACAGAATTAATACTTTGCAAACTCAATTTATAAAAAAATTTAAAAACCAAACAAATGCTACAAACTAAGGAAGAAACAAAAATGGAAGATCCAAAATTTAAAGGCAGTATTGAATACAATTGCGAAGTGCAAGAATTGAATTTTTGTGATTTAAATTTTACAAGTGATGCCAATTTTTATATGTTGCTCCATCATGCTATGATATTTGGAAAGATTGAAAATGGGAATTTCCAATGCCATAACAATAGCATTTTGGAAAATTGGCAGGAATACTTGATTGAATTGCGCGTATGGAATGATACTGAAGAAACTCATGTATTTTACCGCATGGGAAAGTGGCAAAAGCGCACAGTTAAATTAGAAGACAAATTTTTGCATTATGATACCGAAAGTTTTATTTGGGGAAAAGAAAGGGATGCTTCAATAAATAATTATTTAAAATTAGTAGAAAAAAAGGGAACGGAAATAATTTTTCCTAAAGATTGGGCAAACGAAAAAGAAATAAAAATTAAAGAAAGGCACTTTATAAGCTATAATGCATTTAATATGCCTCAAGTTGTAGATTCATGTATTATTGGATTTAAAAAATAAAAAGATGGAAAAGGAATACATAAAAGGCAAAGTGATTTGGGATGATGTAAATAACTGTGGGATGATTAAGGGGACTAAGTTAGATACAAACCTTTTTCCAACAATAAAAAAGGAAAATATTAATGAATATGTAGATATTTTATATGAAACTTATAAGCCATACAAAACAGAATACATAAATGGAATTAAAGATAAAAACGGAAAAGATATTCAAAAAATAAATCCCATTAATAATGGTAATCATACAAATCGAAATCGCCAACATACCAATCAAACTCAAACTCAAAATAATAATGGTGCAAGAGATAATCGACCCCAAAATAATGGAAATAGAAGAAATGAAAAACCCACTGCACCCTACAATTTTATCCCTTTAAATGAAAAAATAGTTCCATCACCTTGGAATGATGAAAGCCAAATACCTCATTTGTTACAACATCGTGCCAATTTATTAAGTGGTTATTTGGATATAACACTCGAAAACCTAAGTGATTTTTTTATTGGAAATACAACTCATTTTGAAGACGATAAACAAAAAAAGCAATGTCATGGAATTAAAGACAAATATGGCAACCCAATCATTATGGGGTCTTCTATAAGAGGAATGATTAAAAACTTGATGGAGATAATGGCATATTCCAAAATATCAAATGTGAATAATGATACGCTGTATTATAAACAGAATAGAAAAAAGCAAATTTATCTAAAATCCACCCTTGACCATATCAAATACGAAAATGAAGTAGCACTCGATATGACGCAAGCCTTATTTGGCGAGATGGGAAAATTTAGCACTAGATTGAATTTTGGTTCTGCACACTTTTTACAATATAATGGTGGAGAGAAAGAGGAAAAAGAAAAACCTCAATGGTATCCTAGTTTTTACACCCTACAATCTGCAGCATCACCCAAACCTACCTATTACAAATTTTATTTAGAACCTGAAGGTACCACGACCAAAGATTGGAATGGCGGTACGCTCATAAGTGGACATAAATTATACCACCACAAAAATACAAACGATGCATATAAGAGTAATGAGGGTAGAAAAGACAGCGATGCATCGCTCATAAAGCCACTAAGGCCAAATCATGTTTTCCAACAGCGCATCCATTTTACCAATTTATGCAAAGAAGAATTAGGTCTTTTGCTATTGGCTCTTAAATTAGGGGCAGATTCTGAAACACAACAACTTAGGCATAAGTTGGGATTTGGGAAGCAGCACGGACTAGGCAGCATGAAAATAGAGATAAAAGATTTAATCCTAATAAATAGGCAAAGTCGCTACCAAACATTATTTGATGATAATGGAAATTTAAATACTGGAGAGCAAAATAAAACAAGTTGTGTAGATACTTTTATTAGTTATTTTACCACCTATTTACTTGAAAATTTAAAAGAAAAGGAAGGAACGAGTATAAGTGATTTTTGGCAGCTCGAGCGGATGAAACAGTTGGCAGCTATGCTTAATTACAAAAATATTGATTTTGGAAATTGGAATAATATAACAAAATACCTCACTCCCCAACAACATGGATCAAATAAAAAACCGCTACCACTACCTACTAAGTTATTTACAACAACTTAAAAAATAAATATGCTCATCAATATTTCCAACCATTCATACGCCTTATGGAAGCCTAAGCAATTAATTACTGCATTGGAAAAATTCGACAAAGTTGAAGATTTCTTCATGCCTGAGGTAAATCCTGCTTTTACTGCCGACCAAGTAAGGGAAATGGCTAGTAAAATTATAGCCGATATTTTCATTCAATATCAACACACTGATGAAACAATCAATTTACTCATTGCAGGCGAACAATCTTTAGTATTTTACTTAATCTCTTTTGGCCTACAAAACCAAATTCCTTGTTTTGTAGCCACATCCAAGCGAAATACAGTGCTTAATTCAGATGGCACCAAAACCATACAATTTGAATTTGAACAATTTAGACAAATTATTAAATAGTAGATATGCAAACACCTAAAAAATTAAATGCCATAAAACGATTTTTTAAAAGCATTGATATAAAAATTGCCATTTTACTTTTTTTATTTGCTTTTGCATCGCTTATTTTTTTTCTCAAAGTAACTGAAAAAATTGATAATATATTATGGTCAAATTTTTGGGATCCACTTGTTACTTCACTTACTCTTTTAAGTACTTTGGCTTTGGCTATCTATAATATTTTTAAAAACTGGGAGCATAACCGTGAAAAGCGCATTACAGTAATTTTTATTTACAATTATCAAACTAAGGATGCACATGGAATTGATTTAATCTTAGATAATAATCATAAAGATTTTATAAAAAATAATAATATAATACAGGGAAAAAGTTATCCAATAATGATATGTTTTGAAGCCCAATTATCAGGTGAGAATGATATGCGACAATGGGCACAACAAATAGGCGGACAAATGAGTGGAGGCAGACTTGAATTTTTTCCTTATTTTGAAACTCCTCAAAGTGAAATTATTGAAATAGATTTAAATCAAAATATTACCCAAACAAATAGTGAAAAACCATTATTTAAAGTCATTAATCACCACATAATTGTAATGCATTTACGGACTATTCCTACAACTGTAATTGAAGCAAAAGGTGCAATAATATGGGACGATAATTATGCCAATACTGCCAAAAATATAGTGCAAAATATCAAAATAAATACCATCGAAAAGTCGGATTATCAATCGTATAGCAGTCTTTTAAGCTGGTATGCCAAACAGGAAAAAATCAATTAGTGAATGAACTAAAGTATTACCAAATTACAAAAAATGATAGCTAAATTAGATAAATTTTACGTAAATCAATATATAATCACTTTTAGAGCCTTACAAACAATTGTATTGCCACACTATTTTTTGCCATTTTGCAGAGATAGTCTTAAAACAACGATTGATACCTATATAAAAAGAAATAAGGCTAGCGACAATACCATATTGTTTAAAGTGATGCAAACACCAGGTGTATTGGTACAAAAGACAGATAAACCAGCGATAGAAAACCCATATTTCGACACAATCGCAGCCGACCATCCTATGTATGGCCAGTTTTTGAATAAAGAAACGGCAGGCTGGTGTTTGCAATACCTGCAATTGTCCACCTCGCCCTTATTAGAAGCGCGAAGCCAGTTGCAATTCAAACTAATTATG
>JAGNRR010000196.1 GCA_017988595.1 Chitinophagaceae bacterium | reverse complement strand
CACATAGATTTTATATTTTGCAGTGGTATCCGAAATGTCAAAATCAAAACTTGGTTCAAAATTACTTTTCCAATCGTGTGAAGGAATAAAAATATTTTTTTCAAATTCATTACTTGGAATGCAAGACATGAATCCAAAAAGAATAAATAAGTATAAGGTTATTTTTTTCATATATTAAGTTGATTATAAAACGTTAGCTAATTGTTCTTTGGCTTGTTCCAATTGATCTTTCATTTGCACCACATGTTTTTGTATGGCTGCATCATTGGCTTTGGAGCCAATCGTATTTATTTCTCTGCCTATTTCTTGAAGCAGAAAACCAAGTCTTTTGCCTTTAGAAATTTCACTATCGTTTGCCAATTCATAAAAATAATTGCAATGATGTTCAAGCCTAGTTTTTTCTTCTTTGATATCTAATCGTTCAATGTATAAAATTATTTCTTGCTCCATTCTGTTTGCATCAAAGTTAGCAGAAATAATTTTTTCATCTAACGCAGTTTGTAATTTTTCTCTCACATTATTCAATCTATTTTTTTCTAAAGGAGTAATGGCTTTATTGGCTTTTTCGATAAGTTCAATATTTGTAAGAATTGTTCTTTTAAGCATTTCGCCTTCATTTTTTCGTTGAAGATTTAAATTTGTTGCTGCAACTTTTATTAAACTTATTAATTCATTTATAAAATCATCGCTATAAGATTCTTGTGAGTTGCTTATTACATCGGGCATTTGAAGAAGTGTAGGTAAAATATTTTCTTCTTTCAAATTTAATTCTTCTTTCAATTCCTTAATTGCATTGAAATAAAAATGAGCCAGTGGTTTATTTAATTGTAATGGTTTATTAGTGCCATTAATATTTAAATTTATATTTACTTCTATAGAACCGCGGAGCAAATTTTCTTTAATACAATTTCTTATTTCCAGATCGGCATTTTTTAAATTGCTTGGCATTCTTAAATTGATATCGGATTGTTTTCCGTTTAAAGAACGAATTTCTATCATGCAATTAATATTATTAATATTTTTTTCAGCGCTTCCAAATCCTGTCATCGAATAAAACATGTTATTATTTTTTTTGTTTAAAAGTAAAAATTAATTTTTAATTCGCATTTTATTTTTTGTATTGTTTTTTTTTAGCTGTAAAAAATTTATTTAAAAAAACAGTAATGAAAATATTGTATTCTTTTAAAGTCTATCATACAAAGGGTTTTGTGTAAATAAAAAAAATGACTGATGTTGTCAGTCATTTTTTAATTTGAATTTATGGGTTAGTAAAATTAATTACTACTACAAGTATAGAATAGAATTTTTTCATAATGAAATATTTTATAAAAAAAGTTATTCACAGAAGTTGATAAGCACAAAATATTTTTGATAAAAAAACGTTTTGGTTGAAATGAAAATTTAAGTTCTTTTTAAGAAATAACATCTAATGATTGATATAAAAAAACAAAAGCAGTATTATATTTGTAACAATATAAAAAATAGAAATGAAATTTAATGCACCGGTAGATGTAAAATGGTTGGCTGAATTTGTAAACGCAAAAATTGTTGGCAATGAAAATTTACAAGTTGATGGAATAAATGAGGTACATAAAATTACACCTGGTGATATATCATTTGTAAACGTAGAAAAATATTACGATAAAATGTTTCGTAGTGATGTATCTGCGGTTTTGATAGATAAAGAAGTGCCTTGTCCTGCAGATAAGACTTTATTAGTTGTAGATGATCCAGCAGGTGCATTTATAAAATTGAGCAAACATTTTCGTCCTTTTGAACCTGCTACAAAAATGATATCAGATTCTGCAACAATTGGCGAAGGAACAATTTTGCAACCAAATGTTTTTGTAGGGAATCATGTAACGATTGGTAAAAATTGTATTATTCATCCAGGCGTTTCAATTTATGATTATTCTATTATTGGAGATAATGTTATCATTCAATCAAATACTGTAATTGGCGGTGATGCATTTTATTTTATAAGACGAATGGATAAAGAATTGATGTATGATAAACTAGAAAATACTGGTCGTACAATTATTGAAGACGATGTAGAAATTGGTTCTTGTTGTACAATAGATAAAGGTGCGAGTGGAGATACAATTATTGGTCGAGGAACAAAATTTGATAATTATATTCATATTGGACATGGCACAATTGTTGGAAAAAATTGTTTATTTGCTGCACAAGTAGGAGTGGCTGGCAAAGTAACAATTGGTGATAATGTAATTCTTTATGGGCAAGTTGGCGTATCAAAAGATTTGCATATCGGAGATAATACTGTGGTGTTAGCCAAAAGTGGTGTTGGAAAAAGTTTACCTCCAGGAAAAGTTTGGTTTGGAATTCCAGTGCAAGATGCAAAAGATAAAATGGAAGAATTAGTTTGGGTTAAACGTATTCCTGAACTTTGGGATAAAATTAAAAATGATATCAACGAATAAATATAAACTTATGAAATACACTTTAAAATTTACATTATTATTATTTGCGGTTGCTGTTTTTTCCTTTTCTTGTAGCAAGTTGTTAGAAGAAATTCCTACAACATTTAATATTCCATACACATCAACATTTACAATTCCTGCAGCAACTACAATTAATTTGCCAATTAATATTTCAACACCAGATATTACTACGAATTTTTCGTCTACTTTAGATGCACAAAAAACAAGTACAGATTTAGTTAAAAAAGTAAGTCTTGATAAATTTGCTTTAAAAGTGTTGAATCCAAGTTCTGGAAATTTTAATTTTTTAAAAGATATTACAATTTATATAAGTGCAGATGGTGTTGCAGAACAAAAAATTGCTTCTAAATTAAATATTGGAAATGATAATGTAAAGGAATTAACTTTAGACTTATCTGGCATAGATTTAAAACAATACATCATAAAGGATAAAATTAAACTTAGGGCTGAAGCAACAACCGATGAACTTATTACTCAAGATTATTTAATTCAAACAGATTTAGATATTAAAGTTGAAGCTAATATTTTAAATTAGTTTCGCAAACTTCTAAAATCTACTGGAACCAATTTGCTTACACCAGCTTCTTGCATAGTAACTCCATAAATTACATCAACTGTTGACATCGTTTGCTTGTTATGTGTAACAATTATGAACTGAGAATTGTCTGAAAATTTTCGAATCATGTTTGTAAATTTCTCAACATTAGCGTCATCAAGCGGAGCGTCTACTTCATCCAAAATACAGAATGGTGCTGGCTTGATTAAATAAATTGCAAATAAAAATGCTGTTGAAGTTAATGTTTTTTCACCACCAGAAAGTTGTGTAATTGTTTTTGGGTTTTTTCCTTTTGGTTGTGCATAAATTTCTATTCCTGTTTCTGCGATATCATTAGGATCTGTTAATCTCATATCACATTTATCATCTTTAGTAAACAATGCTTGGAAAACTTGAATAAAGTTTGTTCTTACTTGTTCAAATGTATCCATTAATTTTTGGTTTGCTGTTAATTCTACTTCTTCAATAGTACGCATCAAATTTTCTTTTGCAGTGACCAAATCT
>JAGNRR010000195.1 GCA_017988595.1 Chitinophagaceae bacterium | reverse complement strand
CTTTTCTTTTTCTTTTTTATCATTAAAAGAAAGTTGTTTTTTATCTTTTATTTTTTCCTGCAACGCAGCGATTTCTTTTTTGCCTTTATCTCTCGTCAAGCTTACTTTTTCTTTTTCTTCAATTCGATATTGGGTATAATTTCCTGGATAAATTCTAATTTCAGCATTGCCTTCAAACACAAAAAGATGATCTACTATTTTGTCCATAAAATATCGATCATGACTTACAATCATCAAGCAACCCGCATAATTTTGTAAAAAATCTTCAAGCAATTGAAGTGTTTGTAAATCCAAATCATTGGTGGGCTCATCCAATACCAAAAAATTAGGATTTAAAAATAAAATACTTAACAGTTGCAATCGTCTTTTTTCGCCACCGCTCAATTTGCTCAGAAAAGTATATTGCTGTTCGGCAGTAAAAGCAAAACGTTCCAGAAATGCACTAGCACTTAATTTGCTGCCATCCGAAAGTGGAAAAAATTCAGCTTTTTCTTTCAAGAATTCTATCACCCGCATATCCTTTTCCCATTGCAATCCTTCTTGCGAAAAATGACCAAAAATTACAGTTTCTCCATGATTTACTTTTCCGCTATCGGGCTCTTGAAGTCCCATTGCAATTTTAATAAACGTACTTTTACCAACACCATTTTTTCCGACAATTCCTATTCGTTCGCCTTTTTTAAAGGTATAATCAAAACCTTTTAAAATTTCAAGGTTAGGGTAGGATTTGTATATTTTTTTAAGTTCTAAAATTTTTCCACCCAAACGAGTCATTTTTAAATCAAGTTTTACATCTAAAACTTCTTTTTTATTGCTCACTTTATCTTCGATAATTGCAAAATTATCTTGCCTCGATTTTGATTTTGTCGTTCGTGCTTTTGGTTGCTTTCGCATCCATTCCAGTTCTTTTCTAAAAATATTTTTATCTTTTTTTAGTTCGCTTTGTGCCACTTCTATTCGATGTGCTTTTTGCTCAATATAATTAAAATAATCGCCTGTGTATTTGAACACTTCTTGTTCGTCAATTTCGAGCATATTATTACAAACTGCATCCAGAAAATAACGATCATGGCTAACCAATAAAAGTGTGTTTCGGCTTGCACTCAAATAAGTTTCAAGCCATTCAATCATTTCTACATCCAAATGGTTTGTAGGCTCATCCAAAATCATTAAACTTTTGGTACCAGCCAATTGCGCTTCCAATAGAACTTGTGCCAGCGCCACTCTTTTGATTTGTCCTCCGCTTAAATTCCCTATTTTTTCATCAAGATGATGAATGTTAAGTTTGCCCAAAATTTGTTTAAATTCGGATTCAAAATTCCAAGCATCAAGTTCATCCATTTTGCCCAATAAATCACTAAGTTTGTCAACATCTTCAATACCACTTTCTACATATTTTTCATACGCTAAAACTGTTTTTGCAATATCATTGTCCATACTCAATAAGGTATCCCAAACACTTTTTTCTTTATTAAAATTAGCTTCTTGAAGCAATAATAAAACTTTAATGTCTTTGTGAATCCACACTGTGCCAGAGTCTGTAGTTTCTTTGCCAGCAATGATTTTTAATAAGGTAGATTTTCCATAACCATTTCTAGCAATCAATGCTATTTTATCGCCTTCGGAAATATGAAAACTAATGTTTTTGAATAATGTACGAACACCATAAGATTTACTTATGTTTTCGAAAGAAGCATAATGCATGGATTTATTTTTTTAATGGTTTTTCTAAAGGCGCATCCGTTAAAGGAACAATGTCGATGACGTTTGTACTCATTATCCATTGTTGACCATTCCACGAAAGTCCATCATAAGTGCCATCGGGCACATAAGTATATTTTTTTAAGGGATCGCCAATTTGCGATTCACAATGATCAAAAATAACTTTATCCATTTTGTCGTCAAAATTCAACGATACGATAGAATTTCGTTGATAAGTTAATACAAATCTATTTACATTTTTTGCCATGCCTTTTTCTAAAATTCTAAATAATGGTGCGCCAAAAACCGCTTTATTATTTTGGTCAAATCCAAAGACATCAATTATTTTTTTCTCGGCATTAAATGAACTTCCATTCCAACTAAAGAAAAAATAAACTTCTTGACCTTGTATATTTTTTTGTAAAATATTATACACCAAACCGCCATACCAACGATTATTTTGAAAAACAGAATCTTCTTCGCCACGAACTATTAAATCCGAAACATCGATAAGGGGTATAAAATCGTTATTGCTTTTTTGAATTACAGCATAATATCTTCTTTCATTTTCGCCTTGAGAAATTTCCCAACTTAACACTCTAAAACTTTTATCAGGAGGAAAAGTGATGATTATTTTAGAAGCTAATTTAGTTAAAGGATGGGAAAACGATTTTTCGGTTTTCAAAAACGTTTTCATTGTTTTTATAAAAGCCATATTGCCTTCTGTTTTTCCTTCAGGCATAGGCGATGTAATCATGCTATCTGCAAAAAAAGCCAAAGAATCTTCAAGAATTTCAAGTGTGCTTAATTTGTCTATTTCCTTATCATGTACTGGTTTTGTTGGGTTTTCGGTAAAATCCTGAGCCAAAAGAGATGGCGAAATAAAAATGCTTAAAATGCTTAAAAAGCAAATTGTAAAATTTTTAAGTTGAAACATGTTTATTTTCATTTTTTGTAAAACACAAATTTAAGAAATTTATACACATTCAGGTTCTTTTTCTTTTGCTAAGAAAAAATTAAAATAGCTTTATTGTAGATTTGTAAAATTCTAAATAAAGAAAATTTAAACTTATGATTCATATTTTGGTTGGTGATATGGCTGCAAAACAATTAGAAGCAGCTTTTGAATTGGATGAAAACTTAAAAGGTGAAATTTTTGTTTTAAAAGACACCCTAGGCATTGGTTTTTTAAAAAATCAGGATGAACATCAACATGATAAAATTCGAACTGAATTTTGGAAATCTATTATTCCTAATTTTCAAGACGAATTGAATGATGAAAAACGACTTTTAGAGGTTATAGAAAAAGCAATTCCAGAAGAAGAACCACTTTGTCTTTGGTTATCACCTTGTGTGAGTGATGTTTGTGCTTATTATTGGCTTTTAAATTATACCAAAAAACATCCAGGATTGTTGCATACCATAAATTGTATTGGCTTGCCTTTTTTAGATGAAAATGGAAAAGTTTTTTATCCAACAAATTATAGCGATGTGCCTCCAAAAGAATTTTTGAAAACAAAACGTTTGCTAAAGGAAGTTAGCCTTGCTGAATATGAAGTAGAAGGCGAGGAGTGGGAAAAACTTTGTAATGAAAATGAAGAAGTACGAATTTATGAAGGCGGAAAAAAAATTAGCTCTCAAGATGTTTCTTATTTCGATAAATTTATTTTTGCAGCGCTTCAAAATGATTTTTCAAAAGCAACTAAAATTGTAAATGAAGTGTTGAAAAATTGCAAGCAAACTGTGGCAGATGTTTTTGTCGAAAATCGATTAAAGACTTTGATTAAAGATGGTTTTGTGATTTCAAATATTGAAAATTTGGA
>JAGNRR010000194.1 GCA_017988595.1 Chitinophagaceae bacterium | reverse complement strand
TGTAGGTACTGTGCAGCCACAACTTGCTTTTGCTTCGCTGATAATTAAATTTCTTTTTCCGCAATTGGTAAATTCAAAATCATATGTAACCACTTCGCCTTCTTTCATAATTCCAAAATCATGGCTAGTAGTTTCAAAACACATTTTTCCTAACAATGTAGAATCATTATTATTATTTGGTGTAAAAACGTTATCGGAAGATAACAATGTAGTGTCTTCTATATCAGTTTTAGAATTATTAGAATTGATTGAATTGCAAGAAAAAAGAATAGAATTAAGTAAGATTAAAATGATAAATTTATAATTTTTACGCATCTTTTTTTGTTTTAAAATCAATTTTACAAATTTTATTTTCATTAAACAACATAATATGAATTTTATCTAAAACACCATTTACAAATTGTCCACTTTGAGGTGTTGAATACATTTTAGCGATGTCAATATATTCGTTTATTGTAACTTTTACTGGAATATGAGGGAAAAATAGTATTTCACAAATACCTAAATGTAATATAATAGTATCTATTTGTGCCACACGTTCAATGTCCCAATTGTTTAATTTTGGAACGATTAATTCAAAAACTTGTTCTTTTTTATTATAGTACGTTTCAATAAGTTCTTTGGCAAATAATATTTTTTCGCTATTTAAATTATAGCTAAAATACATTTTGTGTGGTTTTTCAATTAAGTAATCAAACCAAGTATATATTAACTCCTCATCATCTTCCCAATTTATAAAATTTTCTTCTAAAATTTCAATCACATCTTCATCTTGCATCACAATTTCTGTGTAAATGTATTTTAAAATCTCTTTGTGTTTTAATTTGGCATCTTCTTCATTTAAATCTCCAATTGTATTTACATACTCATTGTATGCGTCTGTTTTTAATAAAATATTAAAACAACGTTTTATTACTTCTGGTGTAAAAAAATTACTTAAATTATAATCTTTTAATGCTTGAATATAAGCCGGATTTTCTTTTATTGTTAGTAAAATTGGATGCTGGCTAATTACGGTGTTGATATTCAAATCTTCGGCAGTGGTAATATATTTTGAAGTTTTTTTATTTGAATAAACCAATACATATTCCGATACAGAAATGATTAAATTTGTAATCCCAGTAAAAGATTTTGATGTTTGTGCTAGTTTTTTATAAAAATAATTTATCGCGTCAATCGATGACGTTTTTTCAAATTGAAGCTGCTGTTCAAAAATCGTTTGCATCACTTTTATCCTAATATTTCTTCTGCTCAGCATAGTAAGAACTAATTTTTTTTTGAAGTGCAAAGCTAAGTAAAGCATTTCTTTTTTCAATAAATGTTTTAAACAAAAATCAACAATTCACATTTTTATATTAACTAAAAACACAAAATTGTTCAAAACTATTAATGTTAAAAATTGTAATAATTAAAACAATATTATTATTTTGAGTTGTTGATTTTATTTTTTCATATAAAATCATGCAATGCTTATGTTTATAAATAATAATTTAAAAGTCAAAATCGATGAAGAATATAAAATTCTTTGGATAGGTGTTGATTTTGACGATAGATTATGTTATTCACCAACATTTCTTGAAAATCTCACTAAAGTACACGACTTAATATCTTACTTTATAAAAAAAGAAGATGTTGAATATGTTGTTTATCACACTTTAAATAAAAATATTTGGAATTTGGGTGGCGATTTAGATCATTTTGTACATTGTATTACAAGCAAAAACAGAAATTTACTTAAAGATTATGCATATAAGTGTATTGATTTAGTTTTTAATTTAAATAATTCATACAATTTTAATATTTGTTCAACATGTGTTATTCAAGGCAATGCTTTTGGTGGTGGTTTTGAAAGTGCTTTAGCTGGCAATTATATAATTGCTGAAAGCAGCGCAAAATTTTCATTTCCAGAAGTTATCTTTGGTTCATTTCCAGGAATGGGCGCATATAGTTTTTTGACAAAACGAATTGGATACAAAAAAGCCAATGAAATAATTTATTCTAATAAAAGCTATTCAGCAAATGAACTTTTAGATTTAGGAATAATTGATGAAGTATGCGAAGACGGGCATGGAATTTCAGAAATGTCTTTAAGAATTAAAAATGGTGATTTAAAAAAATATGTAAATGATCCTTTTCATAATGCAGTAAGTCGTGTACCAAAAGAAGAATTATTAAGTGTTGTAGATTTATGGGTCGAACGAGCATTTTCATTAAGCGATGAAAATCTTAAACGAATGCTTAAATTAGCAAGTTTTCAACAACGAAAAATTGATAAAGAAAAACAAGATAACCATAGCTACAATTTAACTGAAGAACAAAAAACTCAAGAAATAAATAATATCATAAATAATAGTTTTAAAAATGGTAATGGAAATGGGGATAAATAATTCTTAAACAAATTGTTAAAATCTATTTTTTTATAAACTATTAACTTATATTTGTTCAAACAAAATAAAAAATTTTAAACCATGCAAAAAATACTATCGATCGCAGCTGCAGGACTTATCCTTTTTGGACTAAATTCTTGTACAAAAAACAAATCAAATTCTACAGGAGGTAATCCATTTTCAAATGGTACAACTGTAATTGTTGACCCAACTCCAACAGGAATTCCAGTAGGAACAGTTCCTGGTGCTTTTACTAAAAAAGCAGTTTTGGAAGAATTTACTGGTGAATGGTGTGGATGGTGCCCTGAAGGTGCCGCAATTATGGATGCTGCAATTGCTGCAAATCCAAACACTGTAATTGGTGTTGGTGTACATGACGGCGACCCAATGGAATTACCTGCATTTAATTCTTACATTAAAGGTTTAACAGGTGTTACAGGTTTCCCTAACGGATCTGTTCAAAGAGCAAAAGCTACAGGACGTGGTTCTTGGATGGGACAAATCACTACTGCCTTAGGTCAAACTGCAAATTGTGGATTAGCAATGGTTACTAAAAGTACAGGCAACTCGTTAGATGTTGATGTATATATTGGTTATAATGCAGCTATTACATCTTCTACAAACTTAACAGTTTATTTAACTGAAGATGATGTTCCACAATCTAGCCCAGGCGCACAAGGAAATTATTCTTCTACAGTTGTTGTTGATCCAAATACTTGGACTCACGGACATGTACTTAGAGCAGTTTTAACAGCTAATCCTGGTGATGTTGTAACACTTAACTCAACTGATAAATACACTAAAGTTTCTTTCAAAGGAATTGATTTATCTCAATACACATTCTCAAACATTGCAAATGTTCATGTAGTAGCTTTTGTAAATGATAATACAGGTAACAGAGATATTTTAAATGCTCAACAAGCAACTCTTAACGAAATTAAAAAATGGGATTAATTTTAAATTAATTACTATAAAAAAAACCGTTGCTACGCAACGGTTTTTTTTATTCAATATGCTTATACTTTTCAATTATAATGTTACAACATTTATCTATTTCAGCAAAAACATTATAATAGTCCTTTTCTGTTCCATACCAAGGATCAAAAACATCTCGATTTTGATTTGGATAAAGTTCATTTG
>JAGNRR010000193.1 GCA_017988595.1 Chitinophagaceae bacterium | reverse complement strand
CAAATTGTTAATTGTTCCACTGCTGCAGCACGAAATGTATTGGCAGCACCAAGCAATACTTTCTTATTATTATTCTTAAAATTATAAGCAAGCTTGCCTATTGTTGTTGTTTTCCCGACCCCATTTACGCCAACTACTAAGATTACATACGGTTTTTTATCTGCTGGCAAATCAAAATTTTGATACTCTAAACTTGGTGCATCCACCAACACATTTGCCATTTCTTCTTGCAAAATCTGATTCAAATTATCCGTGCCGATGTATTTATCTCTTGCCACTCTAGCTTCTATGTTATCAATAATGGCAACTGTTGTAGCAACGCCAACATCGGCTCTTATTAAAGCTTCTTCAACTTCATCCAACACTTCTTCATCAACCACACTTTTCCCTACCAATGATTTTCCTATCTTAGAAAAAAAATTTTCTTTGGTTTTTTCTAAACCTTTGTCCAGCGTTTCTTTTGCTTCTTCCTGAACCTTATTTCGTTTAAATAATTTATCGAAAATTCCCATAGTTTTTTATTCTAAATTTCTTTTACCTGCCAATAAATACAATACCGCCATGCGAACTGCAACACCATTTTCTACCTGATTTAATATAATTGAATTTTCGCCATCAGCCACATCGCTATTTATTTCCACACCTCTATTTATAGGCCCAGGATGCATAATTACAATTTCTTTTTTAATATTATCAAGCATTTTTTTTGTAATACCAAATTGCAAACTGTATTCTCGAAGTGATGAAAATAAAGGTTGATGTTGTCTTTCTAATTGTATTCTTAGCACATTGGCTACATCGCACCATGCTAATGCTTCTTCTACATTATAGGTTACTTCTACGCCCAAACTTTTTATATGTTTAGGAATCAAAGTTGGAGGACCAGCAACTGTAACTTTTGCACCAATTTTTGTTAAACAAAAAATATTTGAAAGAGCTACTCTTGAATGCAAAATATCGCCAATAATTGCAATTTTTTTATTTTTCAACGTACCCAATTTTTCTTGAATTGAAAATGCATCTAACAAGGCTTGGGTTGGATGTTCGTTGGTTCCATCACCAGCATTAATTATTGCAGCGGGTATATGTTCCGCCAAAAAATGTGGTGCACCACTTGCACTATGTCGCATCACCACCATATCCACCTTCATACTCAAAATATTATTTACAGTATCAATTAACGTTTCGCCTTTTGAAACTGAGGAAGATGACGTTGCAAAATTTACAACATCAGCACTTAATCTTTTTTCGGCAAGCTCAAAAGAAATTTTTGTTCGAGTAGAATTTTCATAAAATAAATTTACAATTGTGGTATCTCGAAGAGTGGGTACTTTTTTTATTGGTCTTTGTAAAATATCTTTAAAACGTTCGGCAGTTGATAAAATAGTTTGAATATCTTTTGGACTCAAATTTTTTATTCCCAATAAATGTTTTGTCTCCAAAGTATCCATTTTTATTTTGCCAATTTTTTGTTTTGTTTATTCAATAAAATTACTTCATCATTTTCGGCGTGTTCACTCCAATTTACTTTTACTTTTTGAGAATCGATACTATCAATTGTTTTACCAACATAATTTGGCTGAATAGGAAGTTCTCTTTTAAATCTTCTATCTATTAAGGTTAATAATTCTACCGATTCTGGACGTCCAAAATCTAAAATAGCATCAAGTGCACTTCGAATTGTTCTGCCTGTAAAAAGGACATCGTCTATCAAAATTACTTTTTTATTTTCGATATTAAAATTGATATTTGTGGCATTGGGCAATAAAAAATCTTGTCCATTATTGAAATCATCTCTATAAAAAGTAATATCAAGAACGCCATATTGAATTTTTTTAGCTAATTTTTTTTCAATCACATCTACAATTCTTTTTGCTAAAAAAACTCCTCTAGGTTGTAATCCAATGACTACCGTTTCTGAAAAATCATCATGATTTTCAATCAATTGTTGAGCAAGCCGCTGAATAACTATTTGTAATTGTTTGCTATCGAGTACCGTTTTCAAAATTGCTGCTTTTGCTTGGCAAAGGTAAGTAAAAAATATGGTTAATTATTTAATCTTTACCTCCAGCTCCTTTAAATGCATCTAGTGGATTTTTAAATAACACATTAAAAGTTGTTAATGAGCCATAAGCTCTTGTAATGTATTGTTGCATATTCACTTTGTCTTCATCACTTAACAATTTATGTGAATTAATATTTTGTTCCAAAACCCTTAATCTATCTCGAACCATTACTATTTTATGGAAAAAGGTTTCGATAGGAAACTCTTTGCTTTGTAAATTTTCTTCTCCTGGTTTTAAAATCACAACGCCATTTTCCCATTTATTTCCAAGCTCTACCATTTCTTGAATATCAGCTCTTGCATCCAAAACTCTGTTAAGCATCATTTCCAAATCAGCAAGATTTACTACACTTGTTACATCACTATGTTCTGCTGCCGAAACAATATCGAGTTGAAAATCTTTTGAAATACTTTTTGTGGTGTTAGAACCTTTGAACCAAATGGTATAAAACTCTGAACCAATATCTACAATTACACCTCTGCCTAAACTGGGATGAGTGATTTTTGAACCAATACCTAAACTCATATATAAAAAAATTTAATTAATAAAGATGTGTAAAATTAATGAAATCGAGATTGATTTTGATAAAAAATTTTGAAATCATTTTATTTCGACTTATATTTCTGAAAATATTTGGCTTATGTTCTTTAATTATTCAAAAACATTTAACACAAGACACAAAATAAATGAAATAAAAAGCAATATTTTGGGCGCTCATTTTAGTGTTCACGATTTGGATTTTGAAATTGGCGAAAAAGATGGTATTGTAAAAGTAATACCACATACTGAAAATGCTGAAGATAGAATTTATACGCTACCAATTACACATCTTCATTTTATAGAAACATCTAATGGTACATCAATAAAAATGAAATGTAAACCTCGGCGCATTGATATTGGGGGAATTACCTTATTGTTGTTATTTTCAATAATATTAATATTGGTTGGCTTTGCTTTGCTAAATATTTCAAAACCTGGTAATGAAACATTGTTCTACATTATTTTCTTTGGTGGCGTATTACTTTATTTTTTCTTTTGGTGGCGATTACACATTGGATATTTTGACTATATCAAAAAAATAAAAGCTTGGGTAAACTCACATTGTTAGTTTTTAAATTTAAAAAAAGAAGCTCCAGACGTTGATTGAAATACAAACTCAAAATTAGGATCTAAAAAATGGTTTTTTACGAAAATTGATTTTTGGGAAAAATCTATAAAATAATTTACTTTATATCGTTTCATTTCATTTTTCAATTCTTCAATTTTTATTTCATTATTATCAATGGTATAATATTGATTTTTATTTAAATATGAAACAATCCACATTTTATCTTGTTCGAAACAATTTGAGGTAATACTGCCATCAATATTATGCAATTTCATTTCTTTTTCCATATCAAATAATTCTTTGTTTTTAAATCGTAGTTCAAACAAATTTAAAATTAGAAAAACACAAAACGA
>JAGNRR010000031.1 GCA_017988595.1 Chitinophagaceae bacterium | reverse complement strand
AAATTTGAAAAAAAATAAATTTAAACCATTTTAGAAAGCTGCCTTAATCAATAGTTTTACTAAAAAAAGGAAAGTATTATAACTTTCGAAACCAACAATACCAATTATGGAATATAATACAACAAGAGAAATAATGCCTATTCGAGAATATGGCAGAAATGTGCAAAATATGATTAATCAACTTTTGCAAGAAGAAGATAAAGAAAAAAGGCAAAAAAATGCTGAAGCAGTAATAGAAATAATGGCAATTTTAAATCCCGACATGAAAAGTGTGGAGGATATAAAACAAAAACTTTGGGATCATTTATTTATGATGGCAGGGTATGAATTGGATGTTGAAAGTCCATATCCAAAACCCACACCTGAAAGTAAAGCTAAAAAACCAGAAGTATTAGCATATCCAAAAAACAAAATAAAATGGAATCATTTTGGTAAAAAATTTGAAGCCATTTACGACAAAGCCATTTTAGAATCAGACGAAGAAAAGAAAAAAGGATTTGTGCAAGTATTAGGATTGTTTATGAAAATTGCATATCAAAATTGGCATAAAGAAAATATGCACGATGATATGATAAAAGACGAATTACTATCGATGAGCAAAGGGCAATTAGAATATATTCCCGGTCAATTTGCAGAATTTGTTGATGGCGGGGATGCTCCACCAATTTTTCATGCTAGTTTTAATAATGAACAAAAATCTGGAATGAAAAAGAAAAATAATAATAACAACAACAATCGAAATAATAAATTCAAGAAAAATTTTAAGCGTAATAACATTGGCTAATACATTTATAATAGAAGGCGGCAGAAAACTTAAAGGAACAGTGCAGCCACAAGGTGCAAAAAACGAAGCTTTGCAAGTTATTGCAGCAACATTGCTTACGTCTGAAAAAATAATAATCAATAATATCCCTGATATTTTGGACGTACGTTCATTGATTAGTTTAATAAAAGATATTGGCGTAGAAGTACATCAACTTACAAAAAATTCTTATTCTTTTGAAGCAAAAAATATTGATTTAGAATATTTTATTAGCGAAGCTTATAAAGAAAAATCTGGCAGCTTGCGAGGTGCAGTAATGCTTGCAGGTCCTTTGCTTGCAAGATATAACAAAGCTTATATTCCTCAACCAGGAGGAGATAAAATTGGTAGAAGAAGATTAGATACCCATATTTTAGGATTCGAAAAACTAGGTGTAAATTTTGATTACAATTCAAAAGAACATTTTTTTACATTAAAAACCGAAGAACTAATTGGCTCATATATATTAATGCATGAACCAAGTGTAACGGGAACAGCAAATATTTTGATGAGTGCTATTGTAGCTAAAGGCAAAACCAGAATTTACAATGCAGCTTGTGAGCCTTATATTCAACAACTTTGTAGAATGCTTAATAGAATGGGTGCTAGAATTTCGGGTGTAGGTTCTAATTTATTAACTATAGATGGTGTTGATGTAAATTCATTGCACAGCACTGAACATACAATATTGGCAGACATGATAGAAGTTGGCTCTTTTATTGGGATGGCAGCAATGACAGGAAGTGAACTCACTATAAAAAATTGCGATGTAAAACATTTGGGAATTATTCCAACTGTATTTGAACAATTAGGAATTGAATTGGATATCCGAAAAAATGATATTTATATACCTTCACAAGAAAATTATAGAATTAAAAAATTTATAGATGGTTCAATTCTTACGATTTATGATCATCCATGGCCAGGATTTACTCCAGATTTATTAAGCATTGCTTTAGTTGTTGCCACACAAGCTAAAGGCACTATTTTATTTCATCAAAAAATGTTTGAAAGTAGGTTGTTTTTTACCGATAAACTAATAGACATGGGTGCTCAAATTGTGTTATGCGATCCACATCGTGCAGTTGTTGTAGGTCTTGACAAAATGTATCCATTGCGAGCAAATACTATGGTGAGTCCAGATATTAGAGCAGGTTTAGCACTTTTAATAGCAGCACTTTCTGCAGAGGGTACAAGTACGATTCAAAATATTGAACAAATAGATAGAGGTTACGAAAATATTGATTTAAGATTAAATGCACTTGGCGCATCAATTATTAGAAAATAAATTAAGAATTTAAACTTTGATTAAATATTTTTGTCAAACAAAAAAAATTTAATCTATGAAAAAATTAATTATCGCATTTAGCATTTTAGCATTCTTTAGCTTTGACAGTTTTTCTCAAAAAAAAATAATGCAAGTAACCACAGTTGAATCTATTATTCCTGGCGGATTGGGCAGATCTAAAATGATTATCACCAATGAAGATGGCACTCAAATGGAAAAACCAATGGAAAATTTTTATAGTATGGTAGGCATCAATTTTGGAAATATAAAAAGTAATGAACTTGCTATTTTAGATGAATTAAAAAAATGGATAGCAGAAGGTTGGGAATTGAAATTTACTACTACTGGCGTTCAATCTCCTGCTCAAGGTGGCGGTTCGCAAGGAATTTATATGACTCGATATATTTTTATGAAATAAATAAAGTCCATTAAATTTTAAAATAAAGGGCACGATTTTTCTTCGAAAAATCGTGCCCTTTATTTTATTTCATATTTATACATAATCCTTGCTTAAATTTACAATACAAATTACATTGCAATGAAAAAATTTTTCTTATTAGTTATACTATTTACTTTTTATAAAACTAGTTTTTCTCAAACTACATTGAGCAAAACCATTTGGCACGATGGTGTGAATAGAGAATACCGAATTTATATACCTGCAATTTATAATGCTGCAAATCCTACACCACTTGTTTTTAATTTTCATGGCTATGGCAACACCAATCTTATTCAAGAAATTTATGCTGATTTTAAACCAATTGCTGATACTGCCAATTTTATAATTGTATTGCCCAATGGGTTACTCGATAATACAAATACTCGTTTTTGGAATTGTTTTGGCACAAGCAATATTGATGATATTGGCTTTGTAAATGCCTTAATAGATTCTATTAGTACTGATTATAATATCAATCAAAACCGAATTTATTGCACTGGAATGAGCAATGGAGGATTTATGAGTTATGAATTGGCATGTAATTTATCAAACAGAATTGCAGCAATAGCATCTGTTACAGGCAGTATGATTCAACCAAAACTAGACACTTGCCATGCCATGCATCCAACTCCAGTTTTGCAAATACATGGAACAGATGACCCAACAGTTTCTTATGACGGCACAGGTGGACTTTTAAGTTCTGTTCACATCGATTCGTTGTTAAAACATTGGGTGCAATTTAACCAGTGCAATTCTACACCAATCTTTAATACTTTACCCAATACAAACTTAACAGACAATTGCACAGCAGAACATTATGTATGGCAAAATGGAACAAATAATACAAGTGTTGAATTTTTTAAAATAATTGGTGGCGAACATTCTTGGCCCGGATCACCATTTTTAAATGGCGTTACTAATCAAGATTTTAAGGCAACTGTTGAAATTTGGCGTTTTTTTAATCAATATACCTTGAACTCAGTTACGAGTTTGAATGAAAATAAAAAAGAAATTTTTTCTATTTTTCCAAATCCAACTACTGATAAAAAATGTGAATTGAATTTTGAAAATACAAATCTTAAAAACATTTTTGTATTTAATATATTAGGTGAAAAAATAATGCAATTATCAACCAATAACTTACAAGTTCCCATAACGTTTAAAAATGCAGGAATATTTTTTATTTTAGTAAATGAAAATAATAAAAACTATTCTTCAAAAATTATTGTTTACTAAAAAATACACTTTATTGGGTATTAATAAAAAAAGAGATAAATTTAACTTCACACTATCAACTTTTTTTATGAAAAAATATTTACTTCTATTTTTAACCTGCACAATCATCTCGTTTTTTGCACAAGCTCAGTTAAGTGGTAACTCGTTACAACTCAAAGCCAATGCCAACTATGTAAGTGTGGCTGATGCATCCAGTGCATCGCTTTCCAATACAATGACCTGGGAGTTTTGGATTTACTTTAGATGTGAAAATGGTATTGTTGGGACTACTCCAATCTCAAAAGGATGGTGTGGAACAAGTTGGAGTTACTATATAGCGATAGAGAATCAAAAACTTGGATTTTGGAAAACGAATCCGACAGGTACCGGAACCTGTCCTAATGGTGCGCATGTGCAATATGAATCTGATAGCTCTGTAGTGCCCTATAATACCTGGACTCATATAGCCATAGTACAATCGGGTTCTACCATTCAGTTTTTTGTAAATGGTTTGCCCGTATCGAATTCTATAATTTCCGGCTCAGCGTTTACAGGAATTAAATCCAGTGGCAGACCAGTTTTATTAGGAGCTTATCAAAGTTTGGGAGGTTCCTATGTCAGTGTGCCAAAATCAAATTTAGATGATATTAGAATCTGGAATACCGCCAGAACACAGGCCGAAATACAATCTCAAATGAATACTGAATTGATAGGAAATGAATCGGGTTTATTCGCTTATTGGAAACTCAACGAGTCTGATTCAGGTGCCGGTATTTCGGTAGTAAATAGTGCGCTAGCAACAGGAGCTACTTTCAATGGTACTACAGTAGGTACAGTAACTAATCTGGAGTTTAATGATAATTCAACAATTACGAATAAGTTGCCAAACTGTGATCCTAAACTTTGGCTAAAAGCAGATGAAGGAGCATATACAAATAATGGAACAACTTTAGCAACAGATGGACAAACAATACAACAATGGAACGATCAAAGTAATAATGGATTCAATGCATCACAAACAGATGCGAGTAAAAGACCAACATGGCAGCAAAATGCTTTTAATGGAAAACCTGCTTTATGGTTTGATGGTGTGAATGGAAATTATTGGTTAGAAAACACCTTAAATTCTCCAGTGGCAACAGCAGGAAGTGCAAGAACTTATTTTGTAGTAGCAAAAGCGGCATGTAATGCAAGTGGAACTTATTATCCTGGAGGTCATTTATTTAGTAATAGAAGAACACCAAATGCTAGTACATTGGAATTTGTAAAAAATGGAAGTAATGGCATTTTTCATGGAGGAAATTTATGTTGCAACCATCCACAAGTAACCAATGTAAATTTTGAAGAAGGACAAACTAAGCCCTTTATTGGCTCATGGCGCACTGGAGGAACAGGCACTAATTTAGATTTTTGGTTTAATGGAATAAGTACTACAACAACTAATGCAAATTTTGTTATTGATAATGGTTCAGCAGGTTATGTAATAGGTGATAGAAGAGATGGTTTTCAATTTGATGTGCCTACAGGTAGATATGATTGGCAAGGTCATATTGCAGAAATAATAGTGTACGATAGAGCTTTAACAGATATTGAAATGTTAAATGTAGAAGAGTATTTACAAAATAAATATTTGACAACATTTTTACCTGCTCAATTTACAAACGTACAATCTACAACAACATTAAGTAATACTTCTTTATCTGATGCAACATGGAAACATCTCTATAATAGCACAGATAATAGTAAAGTAATAGTTTCAATAAATGATAACTGCTTAGATCTTGGAACAATTAATAGTTCAGTTTATATTGATGGTACTTCATCATTAAATGGAGGACAATATACAATGCGTCGTCATTTTGTAATTAATCCAACACTTGACCCAGTTGGCATAAAACGAGTTCGTTTATATTATACCAATGCTGATTTTGCTAATTTGCAAAGTACTGTGCCAAGCTTAACAACTCATGCTCAACTGGCTGTTACAAAGTATGATGGACCTAACGAAGATGGAATTTTTAACGCTACAGGAGGAACAGTAACATTTATTCCACCATCACAAATAACAACAGGAAGTGTTTTTGGTGTAAATTATTTAGAGTTTGATGTTACTGGATTTAGTGAATTTTGGATACATAAAAATAATAATGCTCCTCTTCCTGCAACGTTATTAAGTTTTACTGCACAAAAGCAAAACAATTTAGCGTTAATTAATTGGAAAGTAAGTGATGCAATAAATGTTTCACATTTTGAAGTTGAAAAAAGTTATGATGCAATTTCATTTTTTAAAATAAAAGATGTGCCTTTTGTCAATGAAGATGAATATAAGTGTACCGATATATTAAATAATAAACCAAAACATTATTATAGATTGCGTATAGTTGATATTGATGGTAAAATAGCTTATTCAGAAGTGAAACAAATTATTAATACTGAAAAAGTACAAGTAACTATTTATCCAAATCCTGCAAATGATATTGTATATATTGATGTGACAAACGAAATATATAATTATGATTTAAAAGATATTTCTGGAAAGTCTGTATTAAAAGGAACTAATAAAGATGTATTAAACATAGAAAATATTCCAAACGGATTGTATTTCTTGTATGTAAAAACAGATAAAGATATCCAAGTTATAAAAGTTGTAAAATCTAAAAAATAGGTTTTACAACTTTTATTAAATATAATTTGGTGGAAAATTATTTAAAAAAAATTATTCGCTTTTCATAGTTTGTCCTTCGCCGTATTTTATAAAAAAAGACAAATATAATGCTCTTGAAAAACGCATCATCAAAGGTTGAATTAACACTAAAGATGTAACCATTAATCCTAAAAAAATAAAGACTGAATTATCTCGCCAATCAAAGCCGTATAAAACGTGAAAAGCAACTGCTAATGCAACAATGAAAGCCACACTCAATCCATAACTTACATAACCTGTACCGAACCAAAATCCAACTTCTATTTCATATTTTAATCCACAAGAAGGACAACGCTCTGGCATGTCCATCATTTTACTAAGTGGAAAAATGCTTTTGCTAGAAAACATATTTCCCTTTCGACAATTTGGGCATTTAAGCTTAAAAAGACTAATGTAAAAATTTGGTATTTTTTTATTTTCTGCACTCATTTTATAAATAATTTAATTTGTTTTTTCTTTACTTCTTTCACCAATTTGTTGACGCCACATAGCATAGTATAATCCTTTTTCATCAAGCAAATCTTGATGTGAACCCATTTCTACAATTTGTCCTTTTTCTAAAACAAAAATTTTATTTGCATGCATAATTGTTGATAATCGATGTGCAATTAAAATATTGATTTGATTTTTCTCTTTAGAAATTTCTTTAATTGTATCTGTAATTGCTTCTTCCGTTAAGCTATCTAAGGCACTTGTAGCTTCATCAAAAACCAATAACTTGGGCTGGCGCAAAAGTGCTCTTGCTATTGACAATCGTTGTTTTTCACCTCCACTAATTTTCATGCCACCTTCGCCTATTTTAGTATCCAAACCAGATTCTGCTCTGTTCATTAAATTTTGAGCAGACGCTTTATTTAGCGCACTTACCATTTCTTCTTCACTTGCATTGGGAAAAACAAAACTTAAATTTTCTCTTATACTCCCTGCAAACAATTGTGTATCCTGAGTTACAAAACCTATTTGATGACGAAAATCATCCAAGTCTAGTTGATTATATGCAATATTATTATAAAATATTGATCCATTTTCGGGTCTGTAAAGACCCACTAATAATTTTACTAAAGTTGTTTTTCCACTTCCAGATGGTCCAACAAATGCTATGGTTTCGCCACGATTTACGGTAAAAGAAATATTATTTAAGGCTTTAAAGCTTGCTGTAGAATGTTGAAAATCAACATTTTTAAATTCTAATTTTTCAATATCATTGATTTTAATTGGAGAAATAGGTTTTTCTTCAATTGGCGTTTGCATTAAATTTTCAAAATTGTTTAATGAAGTTTGAGCTTCTCGATAGGCTATCATTATATTTCCTAGTTCCTGCAATGGTGCAAAAAGAAAAAATGAAAAAAACTGAAATGTAAAAATTTCACCAAATGTAAGCTGACCTTTGAATACAGAATAAATTAAAACAAATAATATCACTTGTCGCATAAAATTTACAACAGTTCCTTGAACAAAAGACAACGCTCGAATGCTTTTTACTTTTCTTAATTCTAATAATAGTATTTTTAATGTAGTAGAATTTAAACGTTTTATTTCTTGATTTGTAAGCCCCAAACTTCTTACCAATTCTATGTTCCTTAAACTTTCGGTGGTGGCTCCTGCCAAAGCAGTAGTTTCTTTTACAATAATTTTTTGTATGAATTTTATTTTTTTACTTATCACACTCATCAAAAGTGCAAGAACCACTACACCCAAAAAGTAAACGGCAATTATTTTTGGAAATTTCATTAGTGCATAGCTCATCACAAACACAAAACTTACTATTGCAGCAAATAAAATATTAATGAAAGATGAAATGAATTTTTCACAATCCACTCTTACTTTTTCAAGAACAGCAAGGGTTTCACCACTTCTTCGATCTTCAAACTCTTTAAAAGGTAATAAAAGTGAATGTTTCAATCCATCCGTATACACATCTGCTCCAAAACGTTGAATTATTGTGCTAACTGTAAAATCTTGAAATGCTTTTGCGATACGAGATACCATGGCAACACTGATTAAAATTGCGGTGTAGCCTAATACAAGTAGTACAAAATCTTTTTGCGGAAAATTCACACTTTCATAAAGTCCATTTTTGCCCAAAATGCCATGTTTGTCTAAAATGTTTTTTACAGCATCAATCATTTTCCCAAAAAAAACTGGGTCTAGCATCGAAAAGCTTGTATTTATAGCAGCTAAAAGAAACGAAAGAAAAACGTATAATTTATAACGTTTTAAATATTGAAATAAAATTTTCATTGTTTGCAAAAGTAAGCTAGCATCTTGTTAAATAATGTTACAATTCAAAAAAAATAATACTCATTAAATAAAATTTGAGCCCTACCTTTGCTGGCAAAATGAATATAAATAGACAAAAACGTTGGTTTGTAGGGTTGAGCATCTCTTTGTTTGTGCCACTTTTGTGCTACTTTATATTGAAATCTAAAGGGCATACGGGCAGAGTTGTTTTGCCATCGTATTTTGGAATTGATAGTGTAGCTAAACGCACAGGTGATAAAGCAAATCTTGATACTTTTTATCATAATATATCAAATAAAAAATTTATAAATCAACTAGGAGATTCTATTTTTTTAAATTCATCTCTTGAAAATAAAATTTTGGTTTTTCATTTATTAGATTCTAAAAGTGAAAAAAGTAAATTGACAAGTAAAAACATGTTGGATTTGTATCAAGCGTTTTCTGAAAAAAAGTTGCCCGATGCATTGCAATTAATTTCTATTGAAAAAAATAATTTACCCTATCTTGAACTCAGAAAATATGCCGATTCACTTCATGCAAATTTGGATGTATGGTGGATTTTAAAAAGTGATAGTAATGAAGCAAATCAATTTTTTGAAAAAGAATTATTTTTAAAAAGTAAGCTAACCAATACAGTAGTATTGGTAGATAAATATAGAAATATCAGAGGCTATTTTGATGGGTCAAAACATAATGATATGCGAGAATGTGCTAATGCTATTGCTTATCTATTAATTGAAAAAAATAAATATCACGACAAAAAATAAATTTATGCTAAAGCCTGATTTAATTAAAAATGATAAAAAAGCACATCTTTTAATTTGGATTTTTTCAATAGTAATTTTTTTAGCTATAACACTTTTAGAAGGAGTTCAGCTTAAAGTTGATTTAGGTTTCAACCCTCATATTTTTGCAGGTCTTAGTGCTGCAGTAAATTTTGGTGTAGCATGTTGTTTAATTATTGCTTTGGTTTTGGTCAAAAAAGGCAATATTATTTTACATCGAAAAGTAATGTTGGTAGCTTTAGGGCTGTCGGTATTTTTTTTGCTTTTTTATGTTGCACATCATCTATTTGCTGGTGCAACTAAATATGGAGATATAAACCAAAATGGTATTTTAGAAGAAAATGAGAAATTAACAGCAGGAAGTTTAAGATTGTTTTATTATTTTATCATTAGCACTCATATCGTTTTGGCAGGAATTGTAATGCCGTTTGTACTTTATACCGCATACAGAGCCATGATTGGCGAATATGCTGTGCATAAAAAAATAGCCAAATGGACATTTCCAATTTGGCTATATGTGGCTATAACTGGCGTTTTGGTTTATTTACTTATTTCGCCATTTTACAATTAATCTTTAATAATTCGATGAATACTTTTTTCTTGATTTACTTTTAATTCAAGGAAATAAATTCCTGAAGGTAAGAAAGAAATATTTTCATTGCCTATAAAATAGCTTTCATTTAATTTTGTTTCTTTTCTTAAAAGGGTTTTGCCGTCTAAATCTTTAATCGCATATTCTATTTTTGATGTATTTGTATTTAATCCGTTAAGTTGAATATTTAATTCATTATTTGCGGGATTAGGAAATAATTGAACTGTAAAATCTTTAGAATTAATAATTTCATTTACTACTGTAGAATATGAAAATTTACCATCAATATCTATTTGTTTTATTCTATAATATTGAACGCCATTAGTTGTTTTTTTATCTATAAATGAATAATAAGTTGCAACATCAGAATTTCCAAAACCTTTTATGGTGCCTATTGTTTCAAAATTTTTACCATCTCTACTTTTTTCAATTTCAAATCGATCATTATTCATTTCACTAGCTGTGCTCCAATACACTTCTATTTCATTATTTTCTAAAATTCTTGAATCAATACTTCTCCATGTAACTGGTAACGGATATTGAGAAATTGTTACCGAAAAATCCTCTGCTTGGCCAGAAGTTAATTGCATTGTTGGCGACATTGTAGACGATGAATTATCTGCTAAAACTCTCATTCTTAAAGGTGTGTTATAAGCCACACCTGATGCTGGAATATTTAATGTAGTTGTATGATTGTAGGTTCCTGATATTCCAGTGCTTGTAAAAATTAATTCCGGTGCAGATGTACCAAAAACGCCATCATTATTATAATCAATATACATGGCTACACGCTGAGAATTTCCTCTTGTAGTAATTGTTACTGGATATGAAGTTGTTCCAATTAGTTGAGTTGCTTGATTGCAAGTATTATCTACATAAAAAATACTACCATTGCCTTCATTACTATAGCCATGAGAACTATGTTGTATAGAATTTAATTCAACATATTCAGGCCCTCTATCAAAATTATTTCCATTATTGGCAACATTAAAAGTTGGTGGCGTAATTGTGGTTGGCAATGGAACAGGTGCATCTAATCCTGCGGAATTTTTATAACTTGTTCTAACATTTGCTAAGACATCATTTATTTTTACACTTTGTCCATTTGTAAATCGATCAGTACAACCATTATAACTCATATAATTCCATTGTACTGTATTTAAATTCCAATTTTGACTAGTACAAGGATTTGTTCCTGAAGGATTACAAGTAAACATATTTCTAATAGGTTCTGTATCACAAATACCATCATTATCTGTCAAGCAATTTGCATTTGCAGGGCATGTAGTTGTAGTGCCGCCATCAAATGTATGTGCTAAATCAAAACCATGACCCATTTCATGTATAAAAACAGTAGTGTTGGCAAAAGTGGCTTGATATGCCAAAACGACCATTCCATCCACATCTTGCCCTCCTAAAACGGGATAATATGCATATCCAGCAATATAACTTCCAACAGTTGTAAAGCCATCTTCACCATTAATTTTATTAACGATATAAATATTATAATAGTTTAAGTCATTCCAATGCACAACACTTTTTAATGAAGCATCAGTAATGCCCGATCCTCCTGCAGATACCCCCGATGCAACATATGTTGCATTGAGCGACATATCTACACGATTTATTCCTGTGGTTGGAGAACAAGAATTGCTTTCATCTCGTTGAGCTAAATAAAAACGAATTGGCATTGAAACACTATTAAACATACCAGCAACACTTGAATTATCAAAAGTGTTTGCAAATCCATTGTTTAACTGTGCAATAAAGGCATTTATAGTTGCTACAGAGGGATTATAATTTGACCCTTCTATACCACCAGTATGCATTACATGAACAATTACAGGTACGTGATACTCAGTTCCTGAACCCGTAACAACTGTTTTATAATTTGTAATGTTTTTTTCTTTTAAATATGCCTTTGTCATTTCTAATCGCTTAGCATATTCTGTATTTGCCGCTTTTTCTTTAGCAATGATTTCATCTGTTCCACAAACAGCCATCCTAACTTGAGAATAGGATGTAAATTGAAATAAAATAATAATTAATGTAAAAATTTTTTTCATAGATTTTGATAGTTTGATTTAAGGATGTAAATTACAAACAAATGTTTGAATTTCAAAAAGGTACAGTTAAAGAAATAATTAACGAAACTGCTAATACAAAACGCTTTTTTATTGAAGCTAGCGAAATGACTGTATTTGATTTTATTCCTGGTCAATTTGTAACGTTAGATTTACCTATTTCAGAAAAGAAAAATAAAAGAATGCGAAGCTATTCCATCGCTTCGGCACCCAATGATACCAATGTTTTTGAACTTTTAATTGTTAAAGTTGAAGATGGAGAAGGAGGATCAAAATATATATTTGAGAAATGGGAAATTGACACTGAAATTTCGTTTCGTGGAGCACTTGGACAATTTATTTTACCAAAAGAAATTGCACAACCAATTCTATTTATTTGCACAGGCACTGGCATAGCTCCTTTTAGAAGTATGTTGCAACAAATTAAAAATCATTCTATTTCACACAAAGAAATATTTTTACTTTTCGGAACTCGCTTTCAAGAAGATATTTTATATTATAATGAAATGAAAAATTTAGAAACCCATCTTTCTGATTTTAAATTTATTCCTGTTTTATCTCGAGAAAAATGGGAGGGAAAAATGGGATATGTTCATACTGTTTACACCGAAATTATTCCTACATTACAAAAACCCAATGTATATCTTTGTGGATGGCGAAATATGGTAGATGAAGCAAGAAATAATTTGAGAGAATTGGGTTTAGAAAAAGAACAAATTCATTTTGAACTTTACGGTTAATATAATTTTTTATTCATTAAAATAAATACGTTTTACACGTTGTGAAATTGAAGTTAGAATTTCATATGGTATGGTTTCACTCCAAATTGCAAGTTTGTTAATCGATAATTCATTTCCAAAAACAATCACTTCATCACCTTCATTTACATTTTTCAATTCGCTTATATCAAGCATACACATATCCATACAAACATTTCCTATTATAGGAACTAATGTATTTTGTATCAACATTTTTCCATTTCCATTTCCCATTTTTCGTGAAATGCCATCAGCATAACCAATCATTACTGTGGCTATTAAACTATCTTTTTTCAGTACTCCTTTTCTGCTATAGCCTATTG
>JAGNRR010000192.1 GCA_017988595.1 Chitinophagaceae bacterium | reverse complement strand
ACTAAAACAAATCACTTTATTGATAAAGATGTCGTTAAAAAAAGTAAAGATAAAATTAAACATTCACCAACAGATAATCAAAATAATGTTGACACAGAAAATAATGAATCAAAAAATGTAAATGAGAATAAAATTTCAAGTGAAAATATAAAATCTAGTATTGAAAAAACTCAAATTAATAATTTACGAAAAGAAGAAAGCATTACTAAATCAAATAATAAAAGAACGAAAAGTAAACTAGCTAAAAGTGGAAATGATAATGTAAAAGATGTTAAAGTTGAAGAAGTGAAAGAGTCGATAGCCAATAATAATTACAAATCAACATCTACTTTAGAAACAACAAAAAAACAAGAACCTAAATTAATCAATCCATCTTCATTAAGTGCCTTAAATCCTAGATATGTAAAAGGCTTGGAAAATTATACAAGCACTAGAAATAATGATACTGTAGAGCTTTCGCCTGCACAAATTGAAAATTTGATAGCTAAAAACAATATAGAAACTACCTTGCCTCAAAATGCAACAAGTATTAAAAAACCTATTAAAGTTATTGACAAAAGCAAAGCAGGATTTTTTACCGATGTACAATTAAATTATTCAAAAGGATTTAAAAAAAGTATTAATAATATAACAGGAATTTCAAATCCAAGTTTTAATCCTATTAATGATGAACCCGTTAAATGGAGTATTGCTCCTTATTTAGGAGTTGGTTATCGTTTTCCAATTTCAAACCGATTTGATTTTTTTGGAAGCTTGGCTTGGACGATGCAAAATAATTTAAACATCGACGATTATTCGTATAAAATAAAATATGGTTTTGGAAAAGATTCTTCATCAATGATAGTAAACAGAAAATCACAAATACAACTTGAAATGCCATTACAAATCGGATTTAAAATCAACAATTCTTCTATGCTTATAGGAGGTTTTGGAATCAATTATGGATTAGATGTATTTAGTAGCGTTAAAGAATTTGAAACAGAAAGTTTTAAAAATCAATTTGGATATCGGTCTGGTGTTAACTCATTTGATGTAATAGCCCTGTTTGGATATGCGTATCAAATCAATAAAGATTTTATATTACAAGTTAATTATAGTCGAGGATTCATTGACAAAACAAATAATACTTATTTTAATAATACAAATCAAGATAATACACAGCGTTTCTCTATTGGAATGCGATATATGTTTAAATCAAAAAAATAATCTAATGAAAAAATTACTTTATTTATTGCCCTTAATATTTTTTTCTGCTTGCAGCAAAAAACAAATTTTAGAAAATCAAACTGATGTACCTCGGTTTTATTTTGAAGGTATTATTGGCAATCAAGAATATAAAATTGAAGCAGGAAATAATAATTTTTATATGAACACTGGATATTCAGACGACGGAAACACAGATTTGCTTTGGATGTATGGTGATTTAAACAATCAAAGTTCGTCTTTGAAAATAGAATTTTCGGGTTATGATTTAATTACAAATGCAAATATCATAGCCAATGCACTAAGCAGTGGCGGCGCATATTCTTTTTCTTTAGATAGTTTAACAGTTTCGTCGGTAACCGAAAAATTTAAATTTTACAGCAGAGTTCTTGGCACAAAAACTTGGGATTTGGGCGATGGGACTATTTTAATCGGCGACACGGTTTTTCATACTTATACTAGTGGCGGACTTAAAAATGTAATTTTAACCAATGTTGGATCCTGTTCAGATTCTATTTCAAATACTATTAATACTACAGTAGGAAATAATTGTTTATTGTCATTTACATTTCAAAATTATTTTAATACAGATACATTTGGTTTTGTTGCAAATTCAAATCCAAATTTCACATCATATAGTTGGGATTTTGGTGATGGAAATTTTGGAAATGGAATCACTGTGGGGCATAAATATTTAGATACAACTACCACATTAAGAAATGTAATTTTAACAGCAACAAGTACATCCTGTGGCTCAGTTTCATTTCGGTCAAAGTTAATAACAGTTGATAATAATTGCAAAATGTTCAACTTTATGTATGAAAAACTTTTCGATACATCTTTAGTCTTTGCTCCTAACCCCAATTTTATAAAAACAATAATTACTTGGCAAAATGATGGAAAAACTTACAAATCTTATAAAACTTTTTTCAAAGGTGTTCAAAGCAATAAAAAAGTAATGGATATTATAGGCATAGAACCTTATTCTCAAAATATTGCTGGGCAAAATACCGTATTATTAAAAGGCAAAACAGATATTTATCTTTATAACGAAATTGACAATAATGATTCCATTCGTTTTCAAACAAATAATTATCATTTTGCAATTGCTTATCCTAATTTGTAAAAAATTAATCGCTCCAAACTTTTGTACCTTCGCTGCAATTGGCACAAATATCAATATTTTTTCGACCTTGAATTAGTTTTGCTCTAAAATCTTTATATAGTTGTTCGTTCCAAATGGTTTTGAAATCCATTTTTTTTAAATCACCTAATCGATGTTGTGCATCTTTGTCAAAACAACAAGGAACAACCAATCCATCCCATGTAATCACACATGAATGCCAAAGTTTCCAGCAGCTATTGCCAAGTTTGTTTTTGATTTTATAAGTGCCATTTTCTTGTTTCATGTAACGAGAAAATTTATCAATAGTAGGAATCAATTCATTACCATTTTCAAAATCATAAATTTGTGCAGTCTTAAAACGTACATCGTCTACGCCCATTTCCAAAGCAAGTTTTTTTACATCTTCAATTTGGTGCTCATTGGGTTTTACAACTAAAAATTGAAAAAAAATGTAAGGTGTTTTTGATTTCAATTCTTTTTTCCATTTTACAATATTACGTGTGCCTTCAAGAACTTTTTCAAGTTTTCCACCCACACGATATTGCTGATAAACTTCTTGAGTGGTGCCATCAATAGAAATGATTAATCTGTCTAATCCACTTTCTACCGTTTTTCTAGCATTTTCATCAGTCATGTAATGGGCATTAGTACTCGTTGCTGTGTAAATTTTTTTGTCATGAGCATATTTTACCATTTCCAAAAATGCAGGATTCAAATAAGGTTCACCCTGGAAATAAAATATCAAATACAATAAATTGTTTTCGAGCTCATCAATAGTTTTTCTGAAAAAATCTTTATTCAGCATGCCAATATCTCGAGTAAAAGCACGTAATCCAGAAGGGCATTCTGGACAACGCAAATTGCATGAGGTTGTAGGTTCAAAAGAAATTGAAAAAGGTTGTCCCCATTGAATGGTTTTTCCGCTCCAACGTGTTAAATAAAAACTCGATAATACTTTTACGCCATTCCAAATTCGCTTTGCATTGAGTTTTCCAATAAAATTTATACTATCTTGAAAATTTATATCTGGCATGAAGCCTACAAAGTTAGTTTAAAAAAATTAGGTTTTGAAAATCAATAATTTCAAAACCTAAAATAATAATATATTAAAACAAAACTACGGAAGTATTAAATCAAATGTTTTATTATCTAATGTAACAGTAGCATTGTTTTCGCAGTTTACATTGACAAAATCCATTGAGCGAAGTGTGTGTCCTTGCAATTGAACATCCATAATGCCTCCTACAAAAT
>JAGNRR010000191.1 GCA_017988595.1 Chitinophagaceae bacterium | reverse complement strand
ATGAAACAACTATTATTGACTTTATCAATTTTATTCATTTGTAATATTTTATTTGCTCAAATAAAAATATCTGGAATTGTAAAAGATCCAAAAGGAAATCCACTTAATGGAGCAAATATCACTCTTGAAGGAACTTATGATGGAGCAACTTCAAAACTAGATGGTAAATTTTCGTTTTCAACTTCTGAGAAAAATGAACAAAAAATAATTGCTAGTGTTATGGGCTATAGTCCAATTACAAAACCAATTTTAATAGGATCAGAAGATATTGAAATGGAGTTAATATTAAAAGAAAAAATTAATTCCATAAAAGCTGTAAAAATAACTGCAGGCGCATTTGAAGCAAGTGATGAAAAAAAAGGAACTGTTTTAAATTCACTAGATATTGTTACTACAGCCGGATCAAATGGCGATAGCTATGGTGCTTTGAAAACATTGCCTGGCACCCAACAAATAAATGACCGTGAAGGACTTTTTGTTCGTGGTGGATTAGGAAATGAAACACAAACATTTATAGATGGCACTTTGGTACGAAATGCATTCAATACTGCCGTTCCAGATTTAGGAAGCAGAGGGCGTTTTAATCCATTTATTTTCAAAGGAACTGTTTTTAGCGCAGGAGGATATTCTGCCCTTTATGGTCAAGCGATGTCATCTGCAGTAATTTTAGAAACGATAGATATGCCCGATCGTTCAAGTGCAAATTTGAATTTTTCATCTGTAGGAATTGGTGCTTCATTTCAAAAATTATCCAAAAACAAAAAACAATCTTTTGGACTTGGATATAATTATGTGAATCTATTGCCTTATTTTCTTTTGATAAAACAAAATGTAAATTTTGAAACACCACCCTCTTCTCATCAAATTGATGTGAATTATAGAATTAAAACTTCTAAAACTGGTTTGCTTAAATTTTATGGTTATTTAAATACATTTTCGGTAGGGCTAGAACGACAAAATGTAACAAGTTTAGATTATGCTAATGTCGAGAAAAAATATATAGATAATTATTTGTTGAAAAATAAAAATTTTTATGGCAACCTTGCCTATCGAGAATTTTTGAATAAAGATTGGCAATTAAAAGCAGGATTAAGTTTAAGTAAAAATCAAGATGATATTAATTCAAAAATTTTAAATCAATCACATCAAGAAATTAGTGACAGCAATTTTATTAACCAAGAAAATTTTTCAGCAAACAACGCTAATTTTTTTGTTACGTCAAAAATAGTTTTTGAACGAAGCTTAAAAAACATGAATGAAATAAGATTTGGTGCAGAATACATTTTTATGAACGATGACAATAGTTTCATTACAAAATATGCAAGTGGTACAAAAAGTTTGCAACAAAATTATATGGCATTGTTTGCTGAAAGCGACATTTATATAAGCAATGATTTAGCTGCAAAAGTGGGATTGAGAAGTGAATATAATAATGTTATCAAAAAAACAAATTTGGCTCCTCGATTATCATTAGCCTATAAATTAAGCGGGAAAAGTCAAGTTTCGGCCGCATATGGTATGTTTTACCAAAATGCAGATGTTACTTATTTAAATCTAAAAACAAACTTAAAATTTCAACGTGCTGATCATTATATTATAAATTATCAATATCAAAACGACGGCAGACTATTGCGTTTAGAAGGTTTTAAAAAAGATTATTTTTCATTAATTACTTCACAATTTAATAAAATTGAAAATAATGGAAATGGTTTTGCCAATGGCATAGAACTTTTTTATAGAGACCGAAAAACCATAAAAGGTTTTGATTATTGGATTTCGTATTCTTATATAAATTCAAAAAGATTATTTTTAAATTATCCAACTTTAGTTCAACCCGATTTTGTTTCTAATCATGTAGCTAGTTTTGTATTTAAGAAATTTTGGGTAGAGAAAAAATTTGGTATTAATGGAACCTATACTTTTAGTTCAGCCCGTCCCTATAATGATAAAAATTCTAGTCAATTTATGCAAGGCAGAACAATTCCATTTCACAACATTAGTTTTTCGGCAAATTACCTAACCAATATTGGCAAAGCATTTACAGTTGTGGTATTGAGCGTAACCAATCCATTTGGATTCAAACAGGTATATGGTTATAATTTTGCACAAAAAGATTTGAATTTAGATACTAAATATTATCAAAATGAAATTTTGCCCACTGCAAGACAATTTATATTTATTGGCGCATTTTTTAGTTGGGGAATTGATAGAAGTCAGGAAGCAATTGACAATAATTTGTAAAATAATAACTTAAGTAAATAAAATAAATCCTATTTTTAAATTCTAAATTCAATTAAAATCATGAAAACATTTTTTTCCATTCTTTTACTTATGTCCGTTCAGTTCAGTGTTTTTTCTCAAAAAATAAATTTTGAAGAAACAATGAAAAAACAAATTGATAAACTTTTCGAAAGTGAAAGTTTAGAAAATATGGAAGCTCAAGCCAATACTTTTGATCGAATTTCAAATGCTGAACCTGAAAAATGGGAACCTTGTTATTATGCAGCATATTGTTATATCATGCAAGCATTTACAAATAAAGATGCACAAAAAACTGATGCTCTAGTTGATCAAGCCGAAAAATTAATTGAAAAAGGATTAAGCTTAAATGCCAAAAACGATGAACTTATTTGTCTTTCTTCTATGGCTCAATCTGCAAGAATTGGAGTAGATCCTCAAACCCGAGGTATGAAATATGGACCAAAAGCAACTGAGCTTTTAAACACAGCAAAATCTATCAACCCAAATAACCCAAGAATTTATTTATTGCTTGGTCAAAATTTACTTTACACTCCAGAAATGTGGGGCGGCGGAAAACAAAAAGCAAAAGCACAATTAGACATTGCTAAAGAAAAATTTTCGACTTTTAAACCATTATCAATAATTTCTCCAAGTTGGGGAAATGAATATTGCGATATGTTAATATCTAATACAAAATAATAAACTCATTTATATAAATGCTAAAAATCCCGCAAATGCGGAATTTTTAGCTCTAAATTTTAAAAATACGGGTTTATTAAAACCAAGAAATAAACCTCATTACTATTGACGAGAATAAAAGCAAATTCGTTAGTGAAAATTAAATTTTTATTTTATTTTTTCTAAAATCCCAAGGTGAAATAGGGTTTTTGTCTTTCCACAAACCTATTTTATTTTTTCTTGCACGAATTTCTGCATTAGAAAATCTTTTATCATTTGAATATTTTTTAAAATGCCAAGCAACGCCTTTTTCAACAAGGATTAAATTAATAAATTCTTTTTCAAAATATACTTCTCCAAGAATTCGCCCATTTCTATCTAATGAAGAATAATTTACTTGAACATTTTTAAGATAAATTAAATCGCTTAAAGTACGTTTTGCAAAAGTTCCAAATGCTTGATTTTTTTCAGGGCAATCAATATGCGCAAGTCTAATTTTATATTTAATTTTATCTTTTGTCAAAAGCGTAAAAGTATCCCCATCAGAAATGCCAACAACAGTTCCTGAAATGTTTTTTTGAGCAAAAAGGTAAAAATTACATAAAAGAAGAAGAAAAACTATAGCACTTTTTTTCATTAATCTAGAAGATTTATTTCATCGCTATCCAAACCTGTAATACCATCAATAT
>JAGNRR010000030.1 GCA_017988595.1 Chitinophagaceae bacterium | reverse complement strand
CTGTACTTTTCATTTTTGCAATATTTATTTCTCTAGCTTCTAATGCGCAATCGATTGAAACAAATTCAAATCCAATAAATATATTAGATAATGCAAATTCATCTTTATATGCAAGTAATATTAATGTTACAGGATATACGGGTGTGATTTTTAATTTAGCAATAACATTAAATGGATTTTCGCACTCTTATCCAGGTGATGTATCAATAGTTTTACAAAGCCCTTCTGGTCAAAAATTATTAATTCAAGATGCATGTTTTGATGCTCCTGCTTCAAACAGAACTTACACAATTTCTGATGCTGGTGCAATACTAATGCCAAGTTCTGGTTCAATAAATGCAGGTGGTTCATATCGTCCTACTTCACATTATGGATTTAATTTTTTTAATGCACCAGGCCCTGGAGCAACTTATTCAAATCCTGGTCCTGCTAATTCGGGAAGTGCAACATTTGCATCAACATTTAATAATGTGTCTCCAAATGGAATTTGGAAATTGTGGGTTCGTGATTTTTCAGCAGGTGATGTAGGAAGTATTTCGGGAGGTTGGTCAATGTCTTTTACTGCAGGTTGGCCTTTGCCTGTAACTTTTTTAAATCCATTTAAAGCAATTTGTGATAATGGAAAAGTTCAATTATCATGGGCAACAAATTATGAAGTAAATTTTAAAGAATTTGAAATTCAACGTAGTTTAAATGGAACAGATTTTGAGACGTTATCAACAATTGCGTCGAAAGGAAATGGCACTGAGGTAAAAAATGAATATGAATTACAATTCCCATATTCAAATGGATTTAATTATTATAGACTTAAAAATATTGATATCGATAATAAGTTTGAATTCTCAAATGTTTTGAAAATTGACTGTAGCGAATCTGCACAATACTATGTAAATTATAATGATGCAATGGATATTGTTTATATTCATAATCCGTTAAGTGCTGCTATTAAAATTGAAGTATATAATTCAAATGGACAATTGATAGAAAAAACATCAACCAAAAGCCCAGTAAAAGAAATTACATCTGCAAATTTGGCATCAGGAATTTATTTTATTAAAGTGATTGATAAATCAAGCACAGAAAGTTTTAAAATAATGAAAAATTAATTTTTTAATTAAGTTGCCAATTGACTAATAATCAATTGTAAAATACCAATTAGAAATCCTAGAACAGCACCAATAATTTCAATAAATCTAAATTCTTTTTGCATTATAGCTTGCAAAATAGATTCTAATTTATCGCTCGAAAAATTGCTTACTTTTTGAACAACTAAATGTTCAATATCTAATTTCTGTTCAATATTTTTTGAAAGTTTTAGCATTACTTCAGGTAAAAATTCTTCAATATCTTTTATCAAAACAGTTTTAATTTTTGAAACCGTATCGTTGCTAATAAACATTGATAAAACTGGCATTTCTTTACTCAGTTTTTGACTTAAAAAAATTTCCATTTTTTCATCAATCAATGGCATTATTGTATTTAAATTTTCTGGTGAAATGATTTTACTTTCTATATCCTTAAAAGAAATCAATTCTTTAGAAACCAACGTGCCCAATTTTTCGGCAAATTGTTTTTGTCTTTTTGGAAAAATACCTTGAAATTTTAACCCCAAAATATTTTTTTCAATCTTAGGATGAAAAAGCATTTTGATGGCAATATAATTAGTAAACCATCCAATAAAAGCTGAAATAATAGGTAAAATATAAATCATTAATCTAAGGTAATTTCACGAATAAGTTCTTCTTCTTTAATCGGAATAAATTTGCGTTGACTTAATAAATAGGTATCACCTTTAGCTAAAAGATGAACTTTTAAATTTTCAACAGAAATAGGATGATTAAATGGAACATCGGCAATGTTTGAATAGCCAATACCATAACCATCCAAAATAATAACCATTCCACTTCCAATGGCTTCCATTTTGTTTCCCTCAGTTATTAAAAGCCCTGTATCTTCACCAAGACCAATGCCTAAGCAACTTGGATTTGCCGTTACAGCTTGAGCCAAACGTCCAAAACGTCCACGTTTATCAAAATGAGAATCGAAAATTACATCCTGCATAAAAGCTAGTCCTGTTGTAACTTTTACAGTACCTTTTAAATGCGCATCAGATGAACTTCCTTCATAAATCATGGTATTGCTCATTGCCATTGCGCCTGCGCTTGTACCTGCAAGCAAAAAATCGGCATCGTTGTTATATCTATCATGTAATATTCTATATATTTCAGTTCCACCAAATGTACTTGTTAATCGAAGTTGATTTCCACCACTTATCATCACAGCATCGGCATTTCTTATTCTTTCAATATATTCTAATTTGTTGGCATCTTCTCTATCACGAATGTGCATCACATTCATGTTTTTACAATTCAATTTATCAAAAGCTTCGATATAATTATTACCAACTTCTATAGGAATACTAGAAGCTGTTGTAATTACTTCTATTTTACTTTCTATTCCATTTTTGGTTTCACTTACAATTTTGCTTAAAATGCCTAGTTCAAAAAAGTTTAAATTATTTCGTTCGATATGTCCAGTTTCCAAATCTGTGCCTTTATCTTCTGCGCCACCTATTGGTATTAATTTTCCTTTTGGAATCATATTTTTTTATAAATGATGAACTGCAAAAGTAAATGTTTTTATAAGGGTATTAAATAATAAAATCTATTTTTTTTTAAACAACTTATTCTTTCAAACATAAATTTTTTAAATCCCAAAGGCTTGATTTTGCTACATTAAAATCAACATTGCAACAAATACCATTAGATTTTCCACAATCGCTGTATTGCCAAATGTGCCAATCGCGGTCAATATTTGGTTTCAAGGCTTTTACATAATGTGCTACCCAAAGTGGATAATTTTCGAATTCTGAAAGATATTTATTGTAATAATCAGCATTGGAGTAAATTATGGGCTTCACTTTATATGTTTTTTCAAGAATTGATAAACAATTTTTTAATTCTTTAATAAAATTTTCTTTATTTCCTCTTGGAATATCTTCAACATCAACTACAGGTGCAAAATCTCCCTTTTCTAATTTTAAATTTTTAATAAAGAAATCGGCTTGTTTTTTTCCAGAAGTATTAGGTTTGTAAAATAAATAAGCACCTCGCAATAAATTGTATTTTTTACTTTCTTTCCAATTTCTTTCAAAATGTTTGTCTTTTAACCAACAGCCTTCTGTGGCTTTCATAAATGCAAAACTAATTTTTTTGCCACCTGAGTTCATTTCGCTTACTTCTTTCCAATTTATTTTTTGTTGATAATGCGATACATCAATGCCATGCGTGTTGTATCCATAAGGTGTTTGAATGCCAAAACTTGGGTATAAATAAGAGGCTACATTTTCTAGTTCTGTTAATAAAAAATATAAAGCAATCATGCTCAAAAGCATTACCCAAATGCCATATTTTTTTACAACTTCTTTCATGATTTTTGATAAAAATTAAAAATATATAACTTATTGTTAAACTAAATAGAAAATTTAACGTCAAAAGAAAATTAAGCGTCTCTTAAAAAAAATAAAATCCTAAAACCGAACTATTTTTACCTTCTTTAAATTTAAACAATACAATTATGAAAATTAATTTATTACTCATCACACTTTTTTTACTACAATTTAATAGCCAAGCGCAAACCTTTCAATGGTCAAAAACTGTAGGAACTACAGCAAATGGATTTATAACACCAATTGCAAACACAAATGATAATGTAGGAAATTATTTAGTTGCTGGCACTTTTGCAGATGCAGTCGATTTTGATCCGGGTCCAGCAGTAGTTTCATATACTGGTAATCAAAATTCGGAATCTGTTTTTATTCAACAATTTAATGCAAATGGAACTTTAAATTGGGCAAAAGCAATTATTTCTGCAACCGCAACTTTGACTGTTCAAGAAGTAAAAACAGATGCTGCAAATAATGTTTATTTAATTGGATTTTTTGATGCAACAACTGATTTTGATCCAGGAGTTGGCATTTCAAATTTAACTCCACAGGGAGTTTTAGATATGTATATTTTAAAACTTGATATAAATGGTAATTTTGTTTGGGTAAAAGGTTTTGGTGGAACTAATACTTACATTAGTCCTAATAGTTTAAAAATTTCTTCTACAGGGAAAATAATTATGTGCGGTTCTTACGATGGCTCTTTTGATACTGATCCAGGACCAAATTCTTCAATCATTACATCAACAAATTCAGCAGCTTTTTTAATTTCATTAGATAATATAGGAAATTTTTTATGGTCAAAATCATTTTCTTCAACTAACAATATCGTTATTAATAGAGTTCGTACAGATGCTAATGAAAATGTTATTAGTGCTGGAAGTTTTTCGGGTACTTGCGATTTTGATCCAGGACCACTTACTTTTAATTTGACTTCTTTAAATGCAGTTTCTTTGGCAAATGATAATTTTGTATTAAAACTTGATGTAAATGGAAATTATCTATGGGCAAATGCCTTTGGAGGAAATGATGATGAATATGTAATTGATATGGAAGTTGATAATGCAGGTGATGTAATCACTACTGGAAATTTTACTGGAACTTCTGATTTTGATCCAAGTGCAAATACATTTAACTTGACAGCACCAAATGCATCGGAAGACATTTTTCTAATGAAATTAAATAGTAATGGAAATTTTGCTTGGGCAAAACAAATTACAGGAAATACCAATGAAGTTGTTTCAGATTTAGCAATCGATAATCAAAATTTTATTTATTCTACAGGTTATATAGAAGGACAAACTGATTTTGATCCAGGAGCAGCTACAAATTTTATAACACCTGTAGTAAATACAGTTGATGGTTTTGTATTAAAGCTAGACAATTCTGGAAATTTTGTAAGAGTTAATCAAATCAATTCATCACAAAGTGATGAAGGTGGATTTACTATTCAAGTGGATGCACAAAATAATATTTATTCCACAGGGCTTTATGATCAAACAATTGATTTTGATCCACAAGTTACAGTTTCAAGTATGTCGCCTATTGGTCTAGCTTTTGATGCTTATTATTTTAAATGGAGTCAATGTATACCTACTACTGCTACACAAAATGTAACAGGTTGTTCTTATACGTTTAATGGACAAACATTTTCAGGAAATGGAACATACACAGCAATACTTCAAAATGCTTCAGGTTGCGATAGTATTATTACAATAAATCTTTCGGGAAGTTCTACAAATACAACTTTAAATCCTACAATTTGCAGTGGTGTTTATACATTAAATGGTCAAACGTATACATCAACTGGAAGTTATATTCAAAATTATTTGAATGTAGCTGGTTGTGATTCAAATTATATAATCAATCTTACAGTAGGTGCACCAAGTTCAAATACAATTACAACTTCGGCTTGTGATTTTTACACTACTCCACAAAATTTTTATAGTACATCAGGAACGTATACTGAAATTTATCAAAATGCATCTGGATGTGATAGTACATTGACATTGAATTTGACAATAAATAATTCTTATCAAAATTCAATAACTACAACTTCATGTGGTCCTTATACGTTTGGAGGTCAATTATATACTTCGACTGGTTTATATACATTAAATTTTCAAACTGTAAATGGATGTGATAGTATAATCGATTTAAACTTAACAATAAATCCAATGCCAAATAATGGCGTTTCACAATCTGGAGCTACACTTTCATCATTAGCTGCAGCACCAACTTTATATCAATGGGTAAATTGTCCTGGATATACTTTAATTGCAGGAGCAAATGCACAATCTTATACTGCATTGGTAAGTGGTGATTATGCTGTAATTGTAAGCAATGGAAACTGTATAGACACATCTGATTGTTTTAATGTAGTGATTAGTGGTATTAAAAATGAAAATTTATTAGCCAATCAATTAATAGTTTCTCCAAATCCATTCAATGATTTCATTTCAATAAAATTCTTGAAAAATATTTCTGAATTAGAATTTAATATTACTTCAGCTACAGGTCAAATTTTGAAAAAAGACAAACTGACTAAAGTGGAAAATGCAACAATTGATGTCGCCAATTTTGCTCAAGGAGTTTATTTCTTAAACCTTAAAGCCGATGGACAACAAGCAACTATAAAAATTGTGAAACAATAATTTTTAATATTTATTTATAATAAAAGACCTAACTAATTGTTAGGTCTTTTTTTTATAAATACTCAGGCAAATCATCTTGCCATTTTTTCAATTCAGTATTGAAACAATAAATTTCTTTGCCATTAGTGATAACTAAATACTTCACCTTTAAGGCAATATTATAACTCAATATTTGATTCAATACTTGCTTATTTAATAGTTCATTTTCTTCTTTGCATTCAACAATCATCCATGGCATATCATTTTTGTAAACCACTAGGTCATATCGTTTTTTTTTGTCACCAATTTTTAATTGTTTTTCTACCGAAAATACCCCTTTAGGATACTGTAGATTTTCGGTAAAATGATGAATTAATTGTTGTCTTACCCATTCTTCGGGAGAGAGTGTTACATATTTTTTTCGAATAATATCGTAAATTAATTGTTTGCCATTCTCTTCTTTAATTTTTATTTTTTCAAACATTTCTTCAAAAATAACTTGCTTTCATTAGTTTTTTATATTTTAGTTGGAAATAATAAAATATGGCTAACCCTTTTTTTAGAAAAAAAAATATAGATCAAATTTTAGCAGATGCTAAGAGTGGTGTTGGAGATACAGAAAATTTTAGTCTCCATAAAGTACTAGGTGTTCGAGATATAACTTTTCTTGGTATGGCAGCAATTATTGGCGCAGGAATTTTTAGCACCATTGGTCAAGCTTGTTTTGATGGCGGACCAGCAGTAATTTTATTGTTTGTGTTTATAGCAATTGCGTGTGGTTTCACTGCGCTTTGCTACGCCGAAATGGCAAGTCGAATTCCTGTTGCAGGAAGTGCATACACTTATACTTATGCCACTTTTGGCGAATTGATTGCATGGATAATTGGCTGGGATTTAATTATGGAATATGCAGTTGGAAATATTACAGTAGCTATTTCTTGGAGTGGAAATTTTGTAACTTTTCTCAAACAAATTGGTGTTCATTTGCCACAGCATATTTGTTATAGTTTTTTGGAAGTAAAAAATAAACATGCGCTTCATATTGAAAATATTGCCAATGGAATTGCTTCAAATGAATATATTATTCAAATGCATCAGCTTTGGGAAAATGCACCAAAAGTTTTTGGAGTACCAATAATTTTTAATTTGCCAGCATTTATTATTACGGTTTTAATTACAGCATTAGTTTATATCGGTATAAAAGAAAGTAGAAAAGCAGCAAATGCAATGGTTGTTTTTAAAATATTAGTTGTTATTGCAGTTATTTTTATAGGCTTTTTTTATGTGCAACCAAGTAATTGGCAACCTTTTGCACCAAATGGTTTTTCGGGAGTGTTGAAAGGCGTGAGTGCTGTTTTTTTTGCCTACATTGGTTTTGATGCGTTGGCAACTGTTGCCGAAGAGTGCAAAAATCCACAACGAGATTTGCCCAAAGGAATGATTTATTCTTTAATCATTGCCACTACATTATATATTTTAACAGCATTAGTATTAACAGGAATGGTAAAATATACCGAACTTAATAATGAAGCATTTTTGGCAAATGCATTTTTGCAAAAAGGAATTAATTGGGTTGGTGGCGTTATTGCATTTAGTGCATTAATTGCCACTGCAAGTGTGTTATTGGTTTTTCAAATTGGTCAACCTCGTATTTGGATGAGCATGAGCCGAGATGGTTTATTGCCCAAAAAATTTGCAACTATTCATCCGAAATTTAAAACGCCTTCTTTTTCTACAATTCTCACTGGTTTTTTGGTTGGTGTACCTGCATTGTTTTTAGATGCAGCTTTTGTAACCGACATGTGTAGTATTGGAACGTTATTTGCATTTGCCTTAGTTTGTGGTGGCATTATTATTTTACATCAAAAAAAGGATGAAATAAAACCACAATTTAAGTTGCCCAATATTAATGGAAAATTTATAATTCCGGTTTTGTTTGTTGTTTTTTGTTATTTCTTTTTTACAATTAAAAATGAAGATGGTTCTTCTTATTGGCAATCTATTTATTCATTTTCACAAGGATGGGAAGTTTGGAAACATCAAATTCCTATGCAATTATTTGTAGCTAGTTTTTTAATAATTTCAATATTAAGTTTTATAAAAAACTATTCACTTATTCCCGTTTTAGGATTGTTGTGTTGTTTGTATTTATTGTCCACGTTGGGTTTGGTAAATTGGATTCGATTTATTATTTGGCTTATAATCGGAATAGTTATTTACCTAAATTATGGGAAAAAACATAGTTTGCTACAGCAAAAAAAATAAGTTTTATATTTTTACAGTAGTGGAAGTTTCTTGCATACATGCTTTTAGTGTATGCTGCATTAATTTTTCAGAAGGCTCAATCGAAATTTCTTCTAGTTGATTTAACATTGTTTGAAGTTCTTCAATTTCGTTTTTTAAAGTTTGATTTTCCGAAATTGCTTTTTTAATTTCGATGTTTTGTGTTTCAGAAGTTTCGTTTAAAATGTAAAGCAATAAATCATTAGAAGTAAAATTTGTCATATAAGCATTTGGGTTTAATCTTAAAACGCAATGTTTTAATATATGTTACTTGGATTGGTGTCATTAACGATTAAATAACAAATGTCAATTCCTTAAGAATTGGCATTTGTTTGAAAATAATAAATAGGAACTTTATGCTTTAGATTCTTCGTTTTTCTTAGGATGAAATAAATCTTGCATCATTTTTTCAGCATCTGCCAATTGATCTTTAACAGCTGCAGTGCCTTTGGTTTGTAATTCTTCGAAATAATCTTTCACCTTTGCAAAATTTTCTTCAGCTTCTGTTTTTACTGCATCTGCTTTTTCTTTAAGGTCTGTCATCATTTTTTCTTTTTCTTCTTCAGTCATCGAATTATACTTCATCATTGCTGCGCCTGCGGCTGCACCTAATAAAAATGTTGCTATGTGTTTTGGATTTACCATGATATAATATGTTTATTTCAAAGTTAATTGAATTTTTCTACTTAACAAAAAAGATTTTTGCTTCTATAGGCACGTTTATAAAAATACTTTCTATTTCTTCAGTACCATTTTGGGTTTCAATACGTGTAGGAATTACATAACCTTCTTTGTTAGTTTTGTAGTCACTATAATATGCATAATCATCAACATCTGTAACTTGTATAAATCGTTTATCAATCAAAAATGTTTCAGGGTTGACATAAACAACTTCACTTTTATCATCATTAAAAATTAAAATAAACTTATGATATTTTATATCTAAAACTTCTTCAATACCTTGGTAATTTACTTTTATTCCATTTTTTTTGTAATTAATAAAGGGACTAAAGTGGATTAAATTTTTCCATTTTTGTTGCGCTAAATATTCATTTAGTTTTATCAATTCTATTTTTCCTTTTTCGTTCCATTGGCTTTCCCAAGCAGCTTTTGGTGTATATAATTTATGTAATGTGTCTGTTTTTTTTTCTCTGCTATTTGATTGTTGAAGAATTTCTCGATAGCCTTTTTTGATGTCAAAATAAGTTGTTTTTCTTGAAGTGTAAACTTCATTATTTATTTTACTATAATATTGATATGAAAGTAGTGAATTCCATATTTTTTCTCCACCAATAGCAATGATATGTTTTGCAATTATTTCTTCGCTTTGCTGCGCAAATAAAAATGTTGTATTAAAACTTAAAAATAGAATTAGAACGTATTTCATTGTTTAAAAATACATCCACTTCAATTACTTTTAATATTAAAAACAAAATTTTAGGAAAAAAACAAGATTTTGTTAAGATGCTAAAATCCATTCAAAAAAATTATCTTTGCCGTTCTTTAACACCATGGAAACTTTAACAACACAACACGACGAAACAAAACAAGGCGAAGCTTTTAAACCAATTGATGAGATAAATATTTTTGAACGAAAATTTTATATCGAAAGTTATGGCTGTGCTATGAATTTTAACGATAGTGAAATCGTTGCTAGTTTATTGTATGAAAATAAAATTGGTGCTACAAATAATATTGAAGAAGCAGATTTGATTTTTGTAAATACTTGTTCCATAAGAGATAAAGCAGAGCAAACGGTTCGTAAAAGATTGACAGAATTTAGACAATATAAAAAATCAAAACCGGGTTTGTTGATTGGAGTTTTGGGTTGTATGGCAGAACGTTTAAAAGAAAAATTATTAGTTGAAGAAAAATTGGTTGATATTGTAGTTGGTCCAGATGCTTATAGAAGTTTACCAAATTTAATTTTGGAAGCCGACGGCGGACAAAAAGCAATTAATGTTTTATTGAGTAGAGAAGAAACTTATGGCGATGTAAATCCGGTTCGATTAAATAATAATGGTGTTAGTGCTTTTATTTCTATCATGCGAGGTTGCAATAACATGTGTTCATTTTGTGTTGTTCCATTTACTCGAGGTAGAGAACGAAGCAGAGATGCAAATTCAATTGTAGCCGAAGCACAAGATTTATTTAAAAAAGGATATAAGGAAGTTACACTTTTAGGACAAAATGTAGATAGTTATTCTTGGCAAAATGATGAAACAAACGAAAAAATATGTTTTGCAAAATTGCTTGAAATGGTAGCAGAAGTGTCGCCAACAATACGAGTTCGATTTTCTACTTCACATCCTAAAGATATAACAGATGACGTTTTATTTTCAATGTTAAAATATGAAAATATTTGTAAATACATTCATTTACCTGTTCAAAGTGGCAATACCAGAGTGTTGCAATTAATGAATAGAACTTATACACGAGAATGGTATTTGAAAAAAGTGGAACGAATCAAAGAATTAATTCCTGAATGTGGTTTGAGCACAGATATTATTTCAGGCTTTTGTTCAGAAACCGAAGAGGAACATCAAGACACTTTAAGCTTGATGAAAATTTGTAAATTTGATTTGGCTTACATGTATGTTTATAGTGAAAGAGAAGGCACACTTGCAGCTAGACGATATGAAGATGATATTTCTGAAGAAATTAAAAATCGTAGAATACAAGAAATAGTGGCATTACATCGTCAAAATTCTTTGGCGCAACATGAAGCAGAAGTTGGAAAAACGCATGTGGTTTTGGTAGAAGGACCAAGCAAAAAAAATGAAGCTGAGTGGGGCGGAAGAGCTGATAATAATAAATATGTTATTTTTCCAAAAGGAAATGTGCAAAAAGGCGATTATGTAAAAGTAAAAATTACTTCATGTACATCTGCGGCTTTGAAAGGGGAACAAGTTTTTTTAAAATAAATTATTTTTCATGTTCAATAGCCGCAGCTTCTAATGCTTCATAAAATTCTTCGCCATATTTTCTAATCAATGGCTCTTTCAAAAATTTATAAACAGGCACTTTAAGTTCATCGCCCAAAGCACAAGCTGGCTTACACAATGTTGATCTGCCTTCATAATTTAATACTTCAAATTCGCTTTGCTGAGATACACGAATCGGAAAAAGATGACAAGATATTGGTTTTTTGAATGTAGTTTTTCCTTCATAATATGCTTTTTCTATTAAACATTTTACAATTTTATTTTCATCATAATATCCATAAACACAAATGCCATTTCCAATGATTGGCGTTACATATCCAAAGCCTTTTTCCATAACATATTTTCCTTGACGATTTACTTCTTCAAGAGCTTCTACACTCATTTCGTTTTTTATCAAAGGAAAAACAGCTTTTATTTCTTGTAATTCATTTTTTTCTAATGGTGCACCAGCATCGCCTTCTACACAACATCCTCCTTTGCATTTTTCAAGATGACAAACAAAGTTTTTTTCGATGACATCATCACTAATTAAAATATTATCTATCGCTATCATATTTTATTTCCATTTTAAAGATTCTACTAAATGTATGATATCTTCTCTTAAAAATTTATTGTATGGTTTTAAACTATCAGCATTTGGTGTGACATCAAAATAAAGCGCACCTCTTAAAAAATGTTTTACAGAGTCTGTGGCATAGAATTGAAAAGCAGAAGCCGAATTTCCGCCTACATCGTAATAAATGCCATGCACATTATTTGCAGTATGAAAAATTGGATCTTTTATGTAATCCGCTTTTTTGGTATGGTAATAACTTAATGTGTAAGAGTCTTCTAGCAATTTTTTTAAATTATTACTTCCAGTATTAATTTCTTTGTAACTCAAATATATTTTACCGCCAATGCTAGGAAAATCGATATTTATCCACCATGGATTTTCTGCTTTTTTGTCAAAAAACATTGAGTCTTTTTCGATTTTTCCATAAACAGGAAATTCAAATTCGTATGGATAATTTTCTTGATTAAATGATGTATATGATTTTTTGGGTAATTCTATTTTAAAATATCCTCGAGGTTTTGGTGTTAAAATTTCTTCACGACAAGACATCATTTGTATCAGCATAAAGAAGATGATTAAATAGTTTTTTTTCATGAATTAGTTTTTGTTCACCATAAATTTTTTAATTGTATTCCGATTGTTATTTTGTTCTTTAATATTTAAAAAATAATAACCATCAGCTAATTTTTGTATTGGAATTTGATAAGTAAAAATCCCTTTAAGATGAGTGCCCATATTTTGATATTGAACACGTTGTCCAAAAATATTTATAATTTCATATTCAATTATACTTTCGCTTGTTAAATTAAATGAAAACGTAAGTTGGTTTTGAACAGGGTTTGGATACAAATCTAATGAAGTAACAATAGGTTCTGTTGTTGGTTTTTTTATTCCAGTATAATAAGTAGAGAAAACACCATTGCCGTGTGTGGCAGCAACTACATAGCCGTCAGCTTGTCTTACTTTTATATCCGTAACCACATTTGCACCTATCCAATCAGGGCTTTCTTGTTTCCAAACTGTGGTATTTGTTGAGGTTGAAAGTCCTAGAATTAATTCTTCGGTAGAATATAAACCAATACTTGTGCCTGCAAAATAAACTCTTTTGCCATCATGTTTTTTTAATATTGCCACAGAACGAATGGAAGGATTTGCGCCACTTGAGTTTGCTGCACCTTCTAAATTTCCGCCTACGTATTTCCAATTTGCTCCGCCATCATTTGTAAAATAAAGTGAAATTAAATTGTAATTGGAATAACAAATCAATACATTTTTTGAAGAGTCGGGATCAATGGCGATGTCATTTACGTAACCATTTCCTGGCAATTTGCTCGTGTTTAATTTTGAAAAAATGGGTAAATTGCTTGATGCATTTTCTATTTTAAATAAATCTCTATTGCTCGTTCCAAAGTAAAGTGTGTTATCATTGGAAAGAGCAAGTGCAGAAATTTCAGCAGGTTCTGTTCCTTTGTTTGTTGTATTAATAGTGTCTCCAATTTTTTCCCAACCTGATGTTAGTTTGTTATTGTCGTTATTTAATGCAATAGATTTTAAATTATTCAATCGATACATTTGTTTTCCAATAGGTAAAAACATAAAATTATTATCTTTTGCATCGATAGTAAATGGATGAATAAAAATATAATTATCATTTGTAAACCAGCAGGGTCTATCATTTTTTTATTTACCAGATTGCCTCTGTCATCTAATTTTACTTTTTTAATATTT
>JAGNRR010000190.1 GCA_017988595.1 Chitinophagaceae bacterium | reverse complement strand
TGTAAATGTAGATTTGATAGAAAATAATATTGCCCAGCAAAAAACAACAGGTAGTAGAGTTGATGCTGCAAATTCAGTTTTAAGCACTGGAAATTGGTACAAAATTGCCATTTCGGAACAGGGATTACATAAAATAGATTATAATTTTATAAAAAATAATTGTGGTGTCGAGCCCACTTCTTTGAATATAAATCACATCAGGCTTTTTGGAAACGGAGGCGAAATGCTTAGCGAAGATAATGCCGTAGCAAGACACGATGATTTGTTTGAAAATGCAATTAAAATTGTTGATGGCAGTGACGGCATTTTTAATCAAGGCGATTACATTTTATTTTATGCTAATGGTCCACACACTATTTATTATGACAGTGCAGGAAAAAGAATGCGTCATTTGAAAAATTTATTTAATGATGAAAGTTATTATTTTTTAAATTTTAATCAAGCCAACGGAAAAAGAATTGTTCCTGTTCAAAGTTTAGTAAATTTTGATAAAGAAGAAAATACAGGAAATTATTTTACATTTATGGAACAAGATTCTGTAAACCTAGGACGATTTGGAAAAACATGGTGGGGTGTTCAATTTTCGGATTTGCCAGGATATGCATTGAATAGAACCTATAATTTTTCGATTCCAAATTTTGTTGCCAACGAGCCAGTTTTAATAAATACAAAAGCTGGTGCAATTTCATCATCGGGGACAAATATTATTTCATTTTCGGCAAATGGTCAAGCATTGCATAGTATGAGTTTGGCATGGGTTGGATCTGAGTTTTTTGACTCAGTAATAAGAGTGGAAGAAAAACAAACTGCCTTAAATTTATCATCAGGAAATGTGGCTTTGAATGTTAATTTTACAAGAGCTACATCGGCTGCAAGTGCATATATAGATTATGTTCAGTTAAATGCTACTCAAAATTTAAACTTTTTTTCGGGACTAAAATTTTCGGATATTAAAAACGCTTTTTCTGGTCAAAAAATTAAATATGTTATTAGCAATGCCAATCCGAATATTGAAGTTTGGAAAATAAATGATGGCTTAGAACCACAAAAAGTTTTAGGAAGTTTTTCGGGAAATGAATTTACTTTCATATTGCTATCAGATTCTTTAAATACGTTTTATATTCATGATGGTTCAAATGCAAAATCGCCAAATTTTACACATAAAGTGTCAAATCAAAATTTGCATAATAGCGCACTTGCAAATCATCTTATCATTTGTCATCCAGATTTTGAAGGCGAAGCAAATCGTTTGGCAGCACATCATTTAGCAAAAAATAATTCAAAAACAGAAGTTGTAACAATTAATAAAATTTACAATGAGTTTTCATCAGGCAGCCAAGATATTTCGGCGCTTAGAGATTTTATAAAAATGTATTATGATAAAGCTTCAGCTTCGCAAATACCAAACAGTGTTTTGTTTTTTGGCGATGCATCTTATGATTATAAAAACAGAATAAAAAACAATAGCAATTTTGTGCCAGTTTATGAAACTGATGAAAGTGTTGAAAAAATTACAGGATATTGCACAGATGATTTTTATGGTTTTTTAGACGATAATGAAAATATAAAAGCCACATCTACGTCGTTTATAAACACTTTAGATATTGGTATTGGGCGAATTCCATCTAATAATTCAAGCGAAGCCAAAACTGTTATTGATAAAATAATCAATTATGACAGTCCACAATCTTTTGGTGCTTGGAAAAATAATATGACATTTGTTTGTGATAATGGAGATGGTTCTGGTCATTTGGACGATGCCGAAATAATGGCAAATTATACAAAAGATTCGCTTCAAGATTTTAATGCATATAAAATTTATGTAGGTGCATATAATTTAGAGTCCACTCCAGCAGGACAGCGAGCACCAGATGCTTCAAGAGCACTGCAAGAACAAATTTTTAATGGAACATTTTTGGTAAATTTTAATGGACATGGCGGACCATCGGGTTGGTGCTCTGAAAGATTATTGTATACTAATGATATTTTAGGTTTTAAAAATAAAAATAAATTGCCCTTATTTATAACAGCAACTTGCGATTTTGCACAGTTTGATAATCCAGATTTAAAATCGGGTGGCGAGCAAATGTTACTCAACGAAAATGGAGGAGGTATAGCTTTGATGACAACAACGCAATTGGTTTTTCAATATCAAAATAGAAAAATTAATGAAAATTATTTTAAATCTGGTTTTGCTAAAACTCAACAAGGACTTTTTCCAACACTTGGCGAAGCATTTTTAAAGTCCAAAAATTTAACCTATGCAAATGGAATTGATGCTTACAATGTGTCAAATTATAGAAAATTTGTACTTCTTGGCGATCCTGCTTTAGCGTTGGCATTTCCGAAAAATAATATCAAAATTGATAGTTTCAATAATCAACTTATTGTTCCATTATCAGATACTTTTAAAGCATTAGGAAAATATACCATTAGCGGTCATGTAGAAGATGAACAAAATCAATTTAAATCTAATTTTAATGGTGTATGTGTAGTAACTATTTTTGATAAAGAAAAAAAGGTTTCAACAATTCCAACAGTCGGCAGTCCTGCTCGAATTTTTGGCTTGCAAAATAATATTATTTTCAAAGGAAATGTAAGTGTTAAAAACGGTAAATTCTCGTGTACATTTATTGTGCCTAAAGATATCAATTACGATTACGGTTTGTCTAAAATCAGTCTGTATGCCTATTCTGAGCTAGAAGATGCAGCTGGATACAACAAAGAAATATTAATTGGAGGGCTTTCTGATAATAATATAAATGACAATGCTGGTCCTGTTATTAAACCATTTTTAAATAATGAAAAATTTGTAAATGGTGGAACAACAATTTCTAATTCTACTTTATTAGTAAATTTATCGGACGATAATGGAATAAATGTTACAGGAACATCAATTGGACATGATATTACAGCAATATTGGACAACAATTCTCAAAACACATATGTCTTAAATAATTTTTATGAATCGGAATTGGATGATTATAAATCAGGAAAAGTAAAATTTCCGCTTAATAATATAAGTGTTGGACAGCATACATTAAAAATAAAAGCATGGGATATTTTAAATAATTCAAATGAAGTTCAATTAGATTTTGTAGTAGTGGATCAAAATGAAGGTAAATTAAACCACGTTTATAATTATCCTAATCCATTTACAACCAAAACACAATTTATGTTTGAGCATAATATGCCCAATGAATTATTATATGTAAACATAGACGTATTTAATATTTCCGGAAAAATAGTTAAACAAATTAGAGAAACCATTCAAACACCAGGAACAAGGTATGATCAAATTTTTTGGGATGGCAAAGATCAATATGGAGATAAATTAGGGAAAGGCGTATATTTATATAAATTAGGAATAAAAAGTCAAAGTGGATTTTCGGATAGTAAAATTCAAAAATTAATAATATTACAGTAATATTGCAATCAATAAATTCAAAATCATATAAAAAACACTAAATTTGCCTATCGAAAAAATTTTACTTCAAAAACAAAACGATAAAAAAAATAATGAGAAAAGGTAAAATCATAATGTTGAGTGCAATATTAATTGCAGGGTTATGTCAAAAGGTAAAAGCACAAGATCCAGATTTAAGCGGAAAATACATTACCATCACAACAGCAGTGCCATTTATGAGAATAAGTCCAGATG
>JAGNRR010000029.1 GCA_017988595.1 Chitinophagaceae bacterium | reverse complement strand
GCTATATCATTCTTAAAAATAATCAACATTTAGATGTCGCAGAGCGCAGAAAAAAAATATTGTTAGATATTTTAGAAATCTAATTACACATTTTTTTTAAATTAATACACACCTATACAATTTTACAACGCGTTTTTTTATAAATGATTTAAAATTATTTATAATAAATTTAGATTCGCTTTTATAAAAATTATTAAGTCAAAAAAAACTATAACGTCATCAAAACGCATATAAGAATAGCGTGATTAATAGATTGAAGTAGTTTAAAAATTTGATTGACAAAATAATTTAAAATAAGGTTGAATTATATCTGACAGGCTTTCCCAATAGCCAAGGTAAGAAAACTATTATACAAACTGGCAAAGTATAATTTTAAAAAAACGCCAAAAAATATTTTGAAATGAAAAAATTAATTATAGCTATTTCTGCATTTGCATTGATGACAATTTCGTGCAATAAATCTAAAATTATACAACCTACAGAACCTGAAACATTGAATAATATTCCAGCAATAAGTTCAAAAAATGGGATTTTAATCATAAAAGATTTTAACACATTAAATTCATTAGAAGAAAAAATGAATACAATGACATTTGAAGACCGTTTAAAATGGGAAAAAAGTTTAAATTTTGAATCTCAATTTTCCATATTCGAAAAAATTGCAATCAAGGAATATGATTTACAGATAAAACCATATGAAACAAAATCAGATTTAGAGTTGAAAAATATTCCATTCCCAGGTCATTGTGCCGAATACAATCAAGCAATTAAAGATGGTATTATAGAAGAAAAAAATGAAGATGGAACATATATTGATTATAGCTTAACAGATAAAAGCATGGCAAAATATCTTAATAAAGATGGTTTTATTCTTGTTGGATCAACATTAATACAAGCAAAGAAAAATATATTAAAAAAGATGACAGATGCAACAGTTGAAGATATAAATACTTTGAATACTACAAAAACATCTTCTTCTAAAATCACAATAGAAAATTTAGCAAAAAAAACAAGAGGAAGTTATTCGGCAAACCAAGCAACAGGTTGGCAAACAAGTGGTAAATACAGAGTAAGTTTATCAACTACATTTTCAATTGTTGCTTTAAATGGAATGCCAGATCCTATAGCTCAAACAATGCAAGGATTTCCATTGAAGTTATATACTAATTCACAGAAAAAAAATACTTGGGGAAATTGGAACCAATATTGGGGCCAACAATATATTTCTGGAAATGCATATCTTGGACTAAAATGGTCTCAAAATGCATTGTTTAATAATGCTCCGACACCTTATGATAAATTAAATAATTTTAGTACAGCTAATTACTTAGCTAGTGGAAGTAATGCAACATTTACTTGGCATCCTTTTACAGGTCAAACAAATACAGTTGCTATTAATACTATGTCTTATGCAACAATCACAGCTCCATTAAATGGCTGGTATAGTTTTTGGCCTGAAATCAAACCAATAAACTATAATATATCAGCAAGTTTGCCAGGAGGATGTTGCGGATTATCAATTTCAATATCACACTAAAATAAATATTCTATAAACTTCTCTTAGTTTATATTTAATAAAAACAGACTATTCATTTTTCGAATAGTCTGTTTTTTGTTTAAAAATAATTAAACTTTTATTGAATTCAATTAATAAAAAACAATTTTATATCCACTCACTTTTTTAATTAATATACACACCTTTACAATTTTCCAACTCGCTTATTTATACTAGATATTATTTCGGTTTTTGTACATCTACATTTGTTATGAAACAAAGGCGGAAACCGAAAAGCCAACAGAGTAGGTAACACTTAAATACAATTTTTTATGAAAAACATTTTAAAATTCTTAATCATTTTTTTACTGCTTTTTCAATTGAAAGCAGAAGCACAAATTACACTTGCTGAATCTGGTGTAGGAGTTTGGCGTTATTTTAATTTAGCAAACCCTTGTGGTTTACCTCAAACTCCTTGTACAGGATGTGCTTTTGGAAATTACGGTGGACAACCAGCAGGTTGGAATACATGTGGATTTAATGATGCGACTTGGTTAACTAATTATGCCAACTTAGCAGTTCAAAACCCAGGAGATCAAATGTGGGCAAATGAAACTGGAGGGCAAGTTTATGGTGCATTATTTAGAACCAATTTTACATTAACATCAACTACTGGCACATTTTTTTTAAGCGGACTCCCAAATAATACAGCTAATGTATTTATTAATGGTATTTTTATTACACAATTAGAATGGATGAATGGTATGACTACAGTATGTGTACCAAATAATGTTATGCAAATTGGTAATAATTGTGTAGCAATTCAAAGTACTGAATGGTGTGACAACTCAACTTATTTAAGATTCCAACTTTATAGAGACACCGCTACTTCAGTTAATATTGCTCAACCAGATCAAACCTTATGTGCAGGCGATCCCTCAACTACTTTTACCGCTACTCCTACTGGAGGTACATGGTCTGGTAATGGAATTACTGCAGCTGGCGTTTTTACTCCAAGCTTAAGTAATGTTGGTATAAATCAAATTATTTATACTTATAACATTCCTAATATTGCTACACCTTGTAATGTTTTAAGAGATACTATTTTGGTAACTGTGGTGGACTGTTGCCCAGATTCTTGTTATTGGACAAAATTAGGAAACAACAATGTTCTTGCAACAAATTTTATTGGCACAAAAAACAATGCAGATTTTAAAATTAGAACAAACAATACTGAAAAAATGACTGTAGAAGCAAATGGAAATGTAGGTATAAATAACATAACTCCAGCCAATAAACTTGAAATCACTCAGGGTACAAACGGAAATTCAGGATTGAGATTTACTAATTTACCAAATACTGCTCCATCAATTGCAAATCCTACCAATAAAGTACTTTCTGTTAATGGAACTGGCGATGTAATATTAGTAGATGAAAATGGCGGTGGAAGCAATTTAACAGCAGATCAAGGAATTACTATTGATAATAATGTTATACAATTAGGTGATTATTGCGGAAATGGAGGAAGTCCATTTCAATCACATAGAGAAATAACTATGAATGAAAATTGGATTTATTTTAATTCAGGAAAAGAAGGAAGAGGATATATCGGCGGAGATGGTTGTAAAGAATTATGGACAAGATGGGAAATAGGAACTGCTGGTCTTGCACTTGCTATTAATGATTATTTATCTCCTAATCCTTCAACAAGTGGATTACGTTTTACAAACTTAACTATGAACGACCAACCTATTCCTAACCAATCTGAAGGTGTACTTTCTCTAGATCAAGATGGTGATGTAATATGGGTTCAAAGAGATGGCAATCAAAATGTAGGTATAAATAATTCATGTACAAATCAATTTGTTATTCCAAGAGTTGCGAATGGAAGTGGAGATTTAGAATGTAGTCAAATTTGTGATAACGGAAATACTGTAACAATAAATCAACCTACTTGCACAGGTAGAACATTTAGTGTCCTAGGAAGTTATGCAATGGTAGCTGGAAATCCTGCAAATAATACTGTTGCAAAACTTGATGTAAACGGATTAACGTTTACTAATTCTTTAGTTGTTTCTTCAGATAAAAGATTAAAAAGAAATGTGAATAAAATTTCTAATGCAATGGAAACTATTAATAAACTTAATGGTGTAACTTATCTTTGGGAAGATAAAAAATATCCTGAAAGAAATTTAGACAATCTTCCACAAGCTGGCTTCTTAGCTCAAGATGTTGAAGAAATTTATCCAGTTTCAGTTCTTAAAGATCAAAATGGTTTTTATGCAATGAATTATAATACTTTTATTCCTCTTTTAACTGAAGGTCAAAAAGAACTTTATACTGAATTGCAAATCGAAAAAGAAAAGAATGCTCAATTGCAAAAGGATTTAATTTCTTTAAGCGAAAAAGTTGAAATGCTAATGGAAAAAGTTGAAAATTGTTGTGCTTCAAATCAATCAAAATTAACTATTGAAACACCTTCAACTCTATTGAAAGTATATCCAAATCCTGCAAGTAAAGAAATAACAACAGAACAATTTATACCAGTAAACAGTAAATCTGCAGAAATTTTAATTTCAGATGTAACTGGAAGAGTTATAAAAAGAGTTGTTATTGATTGCTACGGACATTGCAATATTTCTACAGAATTACCATCTTCTATTCAAAACAACATGATCGTTTGTTCATTAATAATTGATGGAAAAGTAATTGCTTCAGAAAAAATAGCAGTGATAAATAAATAAAATTTTATATTACTTAAAAATAGCACTTGAAATTTCAAGTGCTATTTTTTTATTTCGGTAAAATAATATTACTTCTTTTTACCTCAACTATTTTACTTTTCAATGCACTTTTACTTTGATTTGTTTTTTGTTTTGAAATTTTTATTAAATTACTTTTATTCTCAATTGGAATATTTTTTACTCCTGCCCATTTAAATTTCATTCCCGTTAGCTTAGAAATTTCCTCTACATTCACTTGATAAACTTTACTGTATAAAAAATCCATAAATGGCTGTTCTATTTTAAAAGCTGCTTTCTTTTGAACCACTTTATCAATAATCAATTCATCTTCTCTTAATTTTTTTTCATGACTCATTATAAATGCAGTTGCATATAACTTTGTATTAAACTCAAAAATTATAATTTTAAAAAACTGCAATGGAACTTGAAAATTATTGTCATTTACATATACAGGATCATTCACATTTAAAACAGGACCTGTTATTACATTTATCTTTTTATTTTCAGCATCATTTATAGCCTCTTTTATAATATAAGTTTCTAAACTTTTCCAAACTCCTGTATTCAAATTTTCAGCCTGAGGAACACTATTTGTATATAAAAAAGTTTGATATGCTTTTAATTGGGCTTCACTCCCCCACGCCATTTCATTATTAGCTGCCATATATCCTATTTCAAATTCTGTAAATTTTTTTTCCAAATCATAGAAACTTTTATTCAATTGTATACTGGCATCAATCCTTTGATCAACTCTAAATGTTGTACGTTTTACGTTTTCAACTTTATTACTTCCATCAATATTATATGCAGAAAAGAAAGGAATTTTTCTATTTTTATTAAACAAGACGCTTAAATCTGTATAATTTAAAATTCCTTTTTCATTACCTTCTACAAAAGGCAATTCTTTCTTCTGATCATTATTCAGAATCGAAGTAATATTTATTTTTTTGGAAGCTAAAATAAAATTTGGATTATAGCCTTTACAAGTTAATAATGAAACTTTTGATAATGCTTCTGCTGGAGTTATTGCTGACATGATTTTTTAAATTTAATTTTTAAATATAAAAAAAATTATTCTAAAGCATAATCAAAAAAAATTATTTCATAGATTTAATACAACATTTTATTTTCAATTAAACTATTATTATAAAGTTGTATATACTTTTTATAAATAGAAGCGCATTTCAAAAACATTTCATTTTGTGTTTTCAAAATATCTTTTTTGAAAAAACTATCTTTTTTCCAAACATACATTCCTAATGGATTTTTAATATTGTATTGAATACAAAAATCGGCATTTATAAAGTTATAAATTCCAGCATTGTAATTTATAGAACAATTATTTTTAAATTCAGAAATTCCCGATTTTCCCAAACAAAAATATGGTTTTGGATATTGCAAAATATCCAACATCGTTGGCAATATATCTATTTGGTTTAGTATCGAAGAATCAACTTTTGTTAAACTTTCATCAGGTAAATAAAACAAAATAGGAATTTGGTTATATGCTAAAGCACTATTTGACTTCTCTTCAAAAAGTGGCGCAGTATGATCTGCCGTTATTACAAAAAGTGTATTTTTATACCAGGTCATTTTCTGTGCAGTTTCAAAAAAACGCTGCAATGCCATGTCTTCATAACGAACACAAGTATTCATTGGATGCCCTTTTTGTTTTATCACTTTCTTATATTTATTTGGAATAACAAAAGGATGATGTGTATTTAAAGTAAAACAAATCGACAAAAAAGGAGATTTTTTTTTATTAATTGTCTCTACCATATACTGCAAAAATGGTTCATCCCAAATACCCCATTTGCCGTCAAATTCTTGTTCGTTATTAAATGTTTCTCGGCTATAATAATTATCAAAACCAGCTAAATTGCAAAACGCATCAAAATTCATTGAGCCTTCGCTTGCTCCATGAAAAAAAGACGATTCATAACCAAACGGCTTTAACAAATTTGCCATCGAGCTTATTCTATTTGCCGAATATGCCGAAAACAAAAAAGGATCATCACTCCAAGATGGAATACTAGCAACAATTGCAGGAATCCCCTGAATACTTTCATTGGCATTGCTAAATCCATTAGGAAAAGAAAGACTTTTACTTATTAATTTATCTAAGAAAGGCGTATTTGTATTATTGCCATAAACACCAACATATTTTTTTGACAAACTTTCTATTATCAAAACCACCACATTCATTTTTTTCAAATTTTTATGTTTTGGAAAATGAATGCCACTAAATTCTTTTTTCATTTCGCTTTCCGAAAAATAATTTACTTTTTGAAGTGGTTTTTTATCTATAGTATTTATGATTGAAAAAGGTGTGTTTATTAATAATGGAATATTTTTTACACTTGTCATTTCACTTGCATTTATCATTGTCAAAGGTCTAATTTGAAATCCACCCCGAATGGCAATTACAGACAAAAACAATATTCCAAACATGAGCAAAATTGAAAATACAATTGATGATTTTTTTTCATTTTTTATACCTTTATTATTATTCATTATTTTTTTATAAAAAAATATTAATAAAAAAATAATTCCAAAAAATAAAAAGACTAATACAGCATACTGTTTTAAGAAACTTGGAATTAAATTAAAAAATTCATTACCCTTGTTGCCATTCAAAAAATTAATAGCATCAAATTGACTTCTTTTTTTTACAAAAGGAAAATAAGCAACATCTACCAAATTAGCCCCTAAACAAATTGTATTTATTATTATAAATAAATATTTTAATAAAATTTGATAGCCTTTTTTATAAAAAAATTCAAAGGGTAAAAAAAATAAACCTATAAATAAAATGTTGGTAATTGCCATGCTCGACAAATCAAAACGAAGTGCTTTTATAAAAATTAATGCTGTTTCTAAATTGTTGCTAGTATCAAACTGACTTTTATTAAATAAAAAAAATAAAAACCTAGTAATAAAATATAAAAAAACTAATAGCGCTATTAACTTACTAAATTTTATTATTTTATTGTAATTTTTTTCCATTCTTAAACTGCAATTTTACATTTTATAAATCGCTTCACAAAACAAAATTTTCAAAAAAAAGAACCACAACTTTAGCTGTGGTTCTTTTCTAAATTTAAAATCAACTATTTACTTTTCTTCTACTATTTCAGCATCTTCCACTTTATTATCATCATTATTTGGTTGAGATGTTGAATTGTCGCCTGCACCACCTTGATTTTCGTTCATAGCAGCATAAAGTTCTTGGCTTGCAGCTTGCCATGCAGCATTTAATTCTTCAAGACTAATATCAATTTGAGCAATATCTCTTGCACCATGTGCTGTTTTTAATTTTTCATGAGCAGCAATAATTACAGATTTTTTATCTTCCGGAATTTTTTCTCCATAATCTTTTAATTGTTTTTCTGTTTGAAAAATTAAGCTATCAGCCATATTCAATTTCTCAACTTCTTCTTTTGCTTTTTTGTCAGATTCTTCATTTGCAGCCGCTTCAGCTTTTAATCTTTCAATTTCTTCTTTGCTCATGCCACTTCCAGCTTCAATTCTAATATTTTGTTGTTTGCCGGTACCTTTATCTTTTGCACTTACTTGCAAAATTCCATTAGCATCAATATCAAACATCACTTCAATTTGAGGAACACCTCTTGGTGCTGGAGGAATGCCATCTAATATAAATCTACCAAGATTTTTATTATCTTTAGCCATTGCTCTTTCTCCTTGCAATACATTAATCTCAACACTTGGCTGATTATCTGCAGCTGTACTGAAAGTTTCAGATTTTTTACTTGGGATTGTTGTATTTGATTCAATCAATTTTGTAAAAACACCACCCAAAGTTTCAATACCTAATGATAAAGGTGTAACGTCTAACAATAAAACGTCTTTTACTTCACCAGTTAAAACACCACCTTGAATACTAGCACCGATAGCAACAACTTCATCAGGATTTACGCTTTTGTTTGGTTTTTTACCAAAGAATTTTTCTACTACTTCTTGAATTTTAGGAATTCGAGTACTACCTCCAACCAAAATAATTTCATCTAAATCACTTGCTGTCATTCCTGCATCTTTTAATGCTTTTCTACATGGCTCCAAAGTTCTTTCTACTAAATCATTTGCCAATTGTTCAAATTTTGCACGAGTCAATTTTTTCACCAAATGTTTTGGAACATTATCAATTGCAGTTATATATGGCAAATTAATTTCTGTTTCTGTGCTAGACGATAATTCAATTTTTGCTTTTTCTGCTGCTTCTTTTAAACGTTGCCATGACATTGGGTCTTTTCTTAAATCAACATTTTCTTCTGCTTTAAATTCTTCTGCCAACCAGTCCATCAAAACTCTGTCAAAATCATCTCCACCCAATTGTGTATCACCATTTGTGCTTTTAACTTCAAATACACCATCACCTAATTCTAATATTGAAACATCAAATGTTCCACCACCTAAATCAAATACAGCAATTTTTTGGTCTTTTCCTGTTTTATCAAGTCCATAAGCCAAAGCTGCGGCTGTTGGTTCATTTATAATTCTACTAATTTTCAATCCTGCTATCTCTCCTGCTTCTTTTGTAGCTTGTCTTTGTGCATCATTAAAATATGCAGGCACAGTAACTACTGCTTCATCTACTGTTTGACCCAAAAAGTCTTCTGCAATTTTTTTCATTTTTTGCAAAATCATTGCCGAAATTTCTTGAGGTGAATAAAGTCTGTCTTCAATTTTAACTCTAGGTGTGTTGTTATCTCCTTTTACAACCTCGTATGCACTTTGCGAAAGGTCATTACTTACTTCATCAAATTTTCTACCCATAAAACGCTTAATACTCATTACAGTATTTGTTGGATTTGTGATAGCTTGTCTTTTTGCTGGATCACCAATTTTGCGCTCTCCATTTTTCAAAAATCCAACAACCGAAGGTGTGGTTCTACGTCCTTCTTCATTGGCAATTACGACTGGTTCGTTTCCTTCCATTACGGCTACACACGAATTTGTTGTCCCTAAATCTATTCCTATTATTTTTCCCATTGTTTTTGTTTTTTAAAATTCTAAATTATAATTACACAAACACCAAATTTATGCCAACTCATAAATCATTTAAAAAACATGCAACAGTGTCATACTTTTGCTTGTTTTGGCAAAAAAATAAGACTAAATTTCCTTAAGGTATTATTTCGAAATCACAATTTTTTCAGTAAATACACCTTTTTTGGCATAAATAACTACAAAATAAATTCCTTTAAAATTATCGGAAATATTTATAGAAATAGGATTTTCATTTTCAAAATATTGTTCAAAAACCAATTGACCACTTTGATTTAAAATATTTAATTTTCCACTTTCCATATCTTTTGGTACAATTGTAAAATGTCCACTATTGGGATTAGGGTAAATGATTGGTTTTAAATTTTTTACTTCAAAAATTTCATTTTTTGTTCCATCCGAATTTATATCAAATAGGATTAAATTTCTTTCTACAGGATTATAATTATTGCGCATTAATACATTTATCGAATCGATACAATTTCCAGTTTTTCCTACAAAACTACTTGAATTTAAAGCTGTAAAACCTGTTGTTAATTTCACTTCTTTTCCAGCTACATATTTTCCGAAGGAATTTGTATTAAAATTATTATTAGCAGTTATATTATTTTTTGCATGTTGATATAAAGAATCTGAAGATAGCACTGCTGCCGAAATTGTCAAATCTGTTGAAATAGGTGCTTCGCAAAAATTTACACCTGATACAATTAAAGAAAAAGGTTGGTTTCCACCTGTCAATGAACCTTTATGTTTTACAACAATTTTATATTCTTGACCAGCTACAGGATTTAAAATTTCAATTTTTTCAATATTATCTCTATTGTTTATTTGTTTTAATGCTAAACCAGTTGGATTTGTAGTATCCAAACCCCACGGCAACTCTATTCCACTAACGCTAGAAATATAAATATCTAAATCATTAATTAATTGAACAACATGATTGCTATCATAAGAAGTTGGATCCGACCATGCAATAGTTGCTTTCAAAGGTCCTTCTGTATATCCTGAATTTATAGTTACAAAAAAAGAATCAGAATTATTTAAGGTATGCTCTTCAATAATTGAATTAATTCCTTCATTTAAAATCAATTTTGCTGATTGATTAACATCTAAAAGTCCAAAACCAAATGACACATCAGGTCCAATACTTCCTGCTTCTTTTGTTGTATGACACATTAATGCTTTCAATGTAGCACTTTTCATAAAATAGGGGTGATAATCTTTGTAAAGCTGTTGTAGTAATAAAGCTCCTCCTGATGCTGCTGGTGCTGCAAAAGATGTTCCACCTGCATTTGCTATATAAATTGAGTTTCCTGCACCTGAAGGTCCATTATTATTTTCACTTTTAGTAACTAAATCTGGTTTTATTCTAAAATCTGGTGCACCTAAATAAGGAAACCAGTTTGGAGAAAGTACACTTGCTGGACCTGTGTAGTTTGTAGTTTCGAAACTTTGCCCAACCGAAAGCACATTTTTTGAAATTGAAAAAGCATTCATCCAAATATTGCCTCCAGCAATTACTGCTAAATGATAAGGAGCTGCAGTTAAAATGTCATCAAAAATAGAAGTAAAAAAAGAAGGCGGTATCGATGTATCATTAATTGGTATTCCATAAGAATGGTTCGAAACCAAAAGATTGTAAGGCGCTTGTGTCATTGAAGCAATTTCTGACACAAAATAATCACTTGTCAAAGCCATAATGCTTGCTTTGGGGGCAACACCTTTATAGATAATGTTACTATCTCCATTTCCAATTAAATTGCCACAAACAAATGTTGCATGATTGGTTACTCCAAATGGTCCAATTTCAAGTGTATCATCATATCCTATTGAAACTCTACTAGTCAATCCAACTTTAAATTCATTATGAGTAGTTAATGGAAAAAAATTGGTTAGAGCTCCGGAGTTTGCTTCCCAAACTCCGGTCAACATTCCTTGACCTTCCATATTTAAACCTAATGTATTTCCAAAATATAATCTATCTGATTCAATTGATTTAATAGCACCATAATCAAGATTATAAATATAAATCGGTTTTTTGTTTTTAGTAGTTAACGTAAATAATTTTCCAAATTCTCCATTACTGTTTTCAAGTACTAAAGGTATATTATTTTCATTTGCATATTTTTGTGTTTCAAAAAAATTTCTTTTTTCAAATTCATATGCATTCTTTTGAAGCGCTTTTAACTTCTTTGTATCATTTTGCTTTTCAATCCACATCTTTTCTTCATTGGTTTGTGCAAAAACAGAACTATTTATTAGCACAAAACAGAAAAATAAACATGAAATTAAAGTAAATTTATTTTGTATTTTCTTTTTCAATTTTATTAAGTCTATTATTTAATTCTTCAATTTTTTCATTTTGTTTTATCAGATATAAGGTTAATTCTTCAATTTTTTCTTGTTGAATTTTAGCGATTTCTCCTAGACTCAAACCATTATTTTCAACTTCATTTGAAGTAGGCACTCCTGGTAAATGTTTATTTTTCGAAATGTAATTATTCAATTCTGAAAGAGGAATTAAATTATAATCATCGTTAAAAACATAATCTGCCCAACCAGAACGCACTCTAACTTCTTCAGTCAAAATACCGCCTTTTACAAATAATTGATATGCAGGAATACTAACACCTCCAACTGAAGTTGGAAAAGCAGAAGTGCCTATTCCAACTTTACCATTAAACACTAATCTGTCGGAATTAAAATCTCCCCAAATTAAAGGTGCGGCAGTATTTGAATTGTCAATGTATAATTTATTACTTCCTAATTCACTGAAGCCAGAATTATTACCAATAAAAACATTTCCACTTCCTGTTACATTATTGTTACCCGCTTTATTACCAATACACAAATTATTTGATCCTGTTGTATTTGAATAACCAGAATATGCACCAATCATTATATTATTTAACCCTGAAATATTTGAATAACCAGCAACATAACCAAAATAATTATTAAAAGATCCTGAAGTTGAAGAAAAACCAGTAAAACTACCTATAAAAGTATTATTTGATGTTGTAGTTATTTCATTTCCAGATCTAAAACCGATTAGCGTATTTGATGATCCTGAAGTATTTTTTTTTCCACTAAAATAGCCCAAAAAAGAGTTGTTAAATCCACTTGTATTAGCCATACCACTACTAAATCCAACATTGGTATTAAAATTTCCAGTCGAAACTTTTCCTGCATCTTTTCCAATAAAAACATTTGATGTTCCACCAGTACCAGAACCAATTCCCAAATTTGTGGTTTGTGCTTCTGTTGTAAAATACATAGAAATTAAAATTATTGTAAGCTTTAAAAAATTTTTCATAATCAATTTAATTAAGTAAAAATATGAAAAAAATAGTAGATTATTCATTTCATTGTATATTTACCTTGCAAAAATTATTCCAAAAATGAAAAAAGCATATATATTCCCAGGTCAAGGCGCTCAATTTCAAGGTATGGGCAAAGATATATTTGATTCTAGTCAAAAAGCAAAAGATCTTTTTACTAAAGCCAATGAAATTTTAGGTTTTGATATTTCAAAAATTATGTTTGAGGGTTCTGCAGAAGATCTTAAACAAACTAATGTTACTCAACCTGCTGTTTTTTTACATTCAGTGATTAAATATTTATGTTCAGATTTGCCAAAACCCGATGCTGTGGCAGGTCATTCATTGGGCGAATTTTCGGCTTTAGTTGCCAATGATACATTGGATTTTGAAAGCGCATTAAAATTAGTTTCGTTGAGAGCAAAAGCTATGCAAAAAGCTTGTGAAATTGAAGCTTCGACAATGGCAGCAATTTTGGGTTTGCCTGATGAAAAAATCGAAGAAATTTGCAATTCTATATCAGATGAAATTGTAGTTCCTGCAAATTATAATTGCCCAGGCCAATTAGTTATTTCTGGATCATTAAAAGGAATTGAAATGGCTTGCGAAAAAATGAAAGAAGCTGGTGCAAAAAGAGCCTTAGTTCTTCAAGTTGGAGGAGCTTTTCATTCGCCATTAATGTTGCCAGCAAAAGATGAACTCCAAAAAGCAATTGAAGAAACTGAATTTAAACAACCTATTTGCCCAATTTATCAAAATGTAAATGCAAAGGCTGTTAGCGATAAAGATGAAATAAAACAAAACTTAATTTTACAACTTACAGCACCTGTTCGATGGACACAAATTATTCAAGAAATGCAACATGATGGCATTTCTAATTTCTTAGAAATTGGACCAGGGAATGTTTTAAGTGGTTTAGTAAAAAAAATAAATCGTGATGCAATAACCGAAAACATGGCTTAAACTATTTATTTTTTTATGCAATTGAAAAATGCGCTAAGATCATATTTTGATTTTTCTAAAACTCAGGCAATTGCTGTTGTTTCCTTATTGAGTATTTTATTAATCAGCATATTTTTTTATTACACACTTCCC
>JAGNRR010000189.1 GCA_017988595.1 Chitinophagaceae bacterium | reverse complement strand
CCATTTGCACCAATTCCTGTTATGCCAGCATTTGTATTATATACCAACAAGCTTGTAGTTGGTGCAGTAATAGTGGCAACATCTGTAGTGCTTAATAAATTTATGCGTGGCAGCAACATGCCTTTATTAGTTGATGCAACATCAAGTATTGCACTATTGTCCGGTGCTGCACCTGTTGCATTGATGCCAATATTTTGAGCATTAGTCTTGGTTAAACAGCAGAAAAAAATTAATAACAGGTAAAGTAGACGCATGACGACATTGTTTAGTACTAAAATTACGTCAACCAGAATAATGCTTCCTGAAAACTTACCGAACGGTCATTTTTGCGAATTATTCGGTCATTTTTGTATATTTATCTGTAACACAATCATATCAACTAATGAACCAGACAACGTACATAAAATTCAGAAATGAATTTATAGATATGAAAATGGAAGCATTTCAGCAGATAGAAAAAACAGATGTTTTTGGTAAGTTGCAAATAATAGAAAATGAAGCTTCACAAAGAAAGGATTGGATTTTTTTACTAAGCATATATAAGCTATTGATGAGTGCTCATTTTACAAAAAATGATTTCGGAAACGCATTGCAATATTGTTTTAAAGCGATAAGCTTATTGGAAAATTATCCTGATTCCATAAAAGAACTGGTTTTTTATTCGACTGTAATTCAATGTTATCAGCAATTAGGTAATTACGAAGCAGCACAGGTATATGTTAATCGGGCAATAGAGTTGAGTTTGCAAATCAACAATGCTGACAGAATTGCTGCTGCTTATTATAACGCTTCGTTGCAGTATGAATTTTTACACAATAAAGCAGGACAAAAAGAGGCATTGCTGAAATGCATTGAATATGCAAAGAAAGCTACTCATAAACGAGTTTTAGGATTCGCCTGTGCAAATATTAGTATTGTTTATAAATCGGAAGAAAATTACCAAAAATCCAAACAGTATTTGTCGTTGGCAGAATCGATAGCACTCGAAATTAAAAACAATCCATTGCTGGCGTTTGTATTTTCACAAAAAGCAATTCTGCTTTCTGTTCAAAAAAAATATAAAAGCGCTCTTACTTGTATTGATGATGCGTTATTTATATTACGGAAGATGGACGAGCAAACTCAATATATAGAATCAAGTATTGAAAAGATAAAAATTTTAATACAGTTAAAAAGATATGATGATGGTTTAAAACTTGCAAAACCTTTATTGAAAAAAGCAAAAAATGACCGAATAAAGTCATTGCAACTACAATTATTAGCACTTCAGCACCAGCTTTTTGCAAAACAACAAAATACTAAACAAGCGTATAAGGTTTTATTGCAACACAACGCACTGAATGAAGAATTATTTAATGAAGCTTCTGATAAACGCATCAAAAATCTCGAAATCACGCATCAGGTAAATCAAATAAAGAAAGAAAAAGAAAGTGCAGAAAAAATTGCAAAAATTAAACATGATTTTCTGGCAAACATGAGTCACGAAATACGTACACCTGTCAATAATATTATGGGCTTGAGTTTTTTGTTGCAAGAAGAAAACAACAGAATTAAACAACGTGATTATGCTTTGCGGATACATAAAAGCTCTGAAAATTTATTGGCATTAATCAGCGATATTTTAGACGTATCAAAAATTGAGGCAGGAAAATTTGAACTGCACGAAGTTGATTTTTCCATGCATCATTTAATAGAAAATATAAAAAGTATTATACTGCAAAAAGCAGATGAAAAGGGCCTGGAATTTAGTATTAAAAATAATTTGAAACAAGATTTCTATATTGGTGATGCCTTGCGTTTGCAACAAATTCTGCTGAATATAATTTTCAATGCCATAAAATTCACCAACAAAGGATCTGTCATTTTTACATTACAAAAATCTACAGACAACAAAATAGATTTTATAATTTCAGACACAGGAATTGGCATCGAAGAAAACAAACTAAATGCCATTTTCGGTGAATACGAACAGGCGTCTTCATCCATTAAAACAACTTTTGGCGGCACCGGTCTCGGTTTGTCTATTTCGAAAAGATTAATCGAATTAATGCACGGAACCATTCAGGTAAAAAGTAAAATCAATAAAGGGACAACTTTTACGGTTTCAATTCCAATTAAAGAAATCGAACAAAAAAGTGCAATGATTAGAACAATGCCGAACATTAAAATATCGAAGGCGAAAATTTCAGCTTTAGATAATATAGAAATATATTTTGCTGATGATAATGAAGATAACAGAAAAATTCTTCATGAGATTCTACTGCATTTTAATGTTACTATTCAACTAAGATCCTTTGAGAACGGCAAACAGTTATTTGATGCATTGAAATCAACAGAAAAACTACCAAATCTAATCATTACTGATATCGACATGCCTGTCATGAATGGTTTTGAGTTGATAGCAGCAATTAAAAAGCATAAAGAATTAAAACAACTAAAAGTAATTGCCACCACTTCAAGTTTATTGCTGAATGAAAGAGAAGAAGTATTGGCATTGGGTTTTAATGCCTTGCTGCAAAATCCGGTTCCGCCAAATGAATTAATCGAAACAATTTATGCTTTACTAAGAAAATAGTTGTAAAAACTCTTTTCGCTTTCGTCGTGCAATTTCAATTTCTGTACTGTCATTCATTACTACTACATACCCTTTTTGTTTGTCGTGTTTTATGTTTTGAATATGATTTAGATTAACCATCACAGAACGATGAATTCTGCAAAAATGATTTTCCTGCAATTTGGGCTCAAAAGAAGTCAGTGTTTTGGAAGAAATTATTTTCTTGTTATTGTTCAAATAAAAACACGAGTAATTTTTTTCAGATTCTACTTTGATAATATCTTTTGCAAATACAATCTGCATTCCGTCTTTAGTACTTAATAAAAATTTTGCTTCTTGCTTTTCATTCATTGCTTTCATCCTTTCTTTCAAAACAACAGCTTCTTCTAGATCTTTGTAATGTGCTATCCTTTTCGCTACTTTTAAAATGGCTTCGTGTAGCAATTTCTTAGTAACAGGTTTTAATATATAATCGACAGCATTTTTTCTAAAAGCATCTATTGCATAACTGTCATGCGATGTAGTGAAAATAGTTTCAAATTTGTATCGGTTATCAATTTCATCTAACATGTCTATACCTTTACCATCAGGCAATTCAATATCTAAGAATAAAATAGTTGGCTGATATTTTTTTATAGCGTTTTTTCCTGTACGTAATGTAGCGCAACAGGCATCAATTTTTAAATCTAATTTTAGAGATGACAATATTTCAACCAATATATCTTTGGCAATCGGGTCATCTTCTATAATAACGATATTCATTTTCGTGCAGTTACATAAAAATACAATTTTATGATTTAAAAAATAATTCGTTATGAGAATAAAATTAAATCTTGCACTAAAAACCAGGTGAGAAACTAATCGTCCAGCGGAATTTTTTTATATCAGGTTGGTTTTTTTGTGTTAGACGCCAACTGAAATCAACACGTAATAGTTTTAAAATATTTTCGATGCCAAAACCAATCTCTGCATAAAAACCATTCAACCCTTTCAATTCTGTTGGTAAATCCGAAAAAGAAACCTTCTTAGGGTCAAGACTGGAAACTGCCATTTTTGTAGTGAATACTTCTCGTAAACCTAGTTTTCGCCAAACTGGAATTTTATTAAAAAAG
>JAGNRR010000028.1 GCA_017988595.1 Chitinophagaceae bacterium | reverse complement strand
ATTAAATATTATTATAAAGCCAATTTGGATTTTTTTTATTGATAGAAATGTTCAACTTGCCGTTGGGAATGAATCTTATGGTTTTTATGCTGCTTTATTAAATTTCACTATTATTTTTAATATCATTTTGGATATGGGCATTAGCAATTATAACGCTAAACATTTAGCCCAACAACAGCAACATTTTTCGTTGCATTTCCCCAATATGTTTTTAGCAAAAGTGTTGCTATCATTAATCTATTTTTCTTTTTTGATGATATTCTTAAACATTTTTAATTATAGTCATCATGCCATAACTTTTGTTTTAGTATTAGGCTTAATTCAATTTTTAAATTCTTTACTCACCTATTTTCGAAGTTTTATTAGTGCTTTTTTATATCTAAAAACCGATGCTTTTTTTTCAATTTTAGATAAATTAATCATGATTTTGGGCTGTGGGTTTTTATTGGTTTTTTATACCATTTCGATTTATGATTTTATCCATATTCAGCTTTTAGCCTATTTTTTAAGTTGTTTGATTGCATTTTTATTTATTCAATTTAAAATAAAAAAAACGGCTTATTTAAAAATCAATTTCATCGATACCAAAAAAATCATTTTGAATAGTTTTCCATATGCAGTTTTAATATTTTTAATGGCAATCTATATGAGAAGCGATACCATATTAATAGAACGGCTTTTAGGACATCAAGGTGCGCATTCAGCTGGCACCTATATGCTTGCATTTCGAATTTTAGATGTTGCAAATATGTTTGGTTTTTTATTTGCAGGAATGTTATTGCCTTTATTTTCGAAATTTATATTTCAAGAAAAAAATATTACAGATTTAGTTGAATCTAGTTCCAATTTATTATTACCCATTTCGTTTGCTATAAGCATAAATGGATTTTTTTATGGCAATGAAATCATGTCTTTTTTATATCAGCAACATACGATTTCAAATTTAGGTATACTATATAGTTTATTATTAGCTAGTTTTCCGGCCTATTGTTTAATACACATTTATTCTACCTTGCTTACAGCAAATAGTAATATAAAAATACTCATCAATATCTCATTGTTTGGCGCATTTGCTAGCTTGATGTTAAATTATTTTTTGATTCCAAAATATGGTTACCTTGGTGCTGCCTATACTAATTTAGTTGTTATTTGGCTTGTGTCAATTTTGTATGTAACTTTTTGTTTTAAAAAAATAAATTTATCCATTTCAAAAATCACTTTATTAAAATACCTGTTTATTATTATAATTTTTATTCTAGTAAATTATTTTTTCAAGCAAGCTCAATTTTCAGTAATATCAAGCATTTCTGCCTCAATTATAATTTTTATTCCTTTATTGTATATCAGCAAATTATGGGATGTCGAAAAACTTAAGAAATATTTTAATGATTTTAGCGTTGATAGAAAATAATAAAACCTTAATAATTAATTTGTAACTTTGTTGCCACTTTATGGATAAGAATATTTCTAGATTAGACCTTTTTGATATGCTTTCAATAGGTTTTAAGCATTATAAAAAAATTATATTATTTGCAGTAATTATTGCTTTAAGCACTGCAATATTAATGTTTTTTCAAAAAACAACTTTTACAGCTTACGGCTCATTTTTTCCTTCAAATAATATGCTTAATGGTCGTATAAATTTAATGCGAACCCAATGGCAAGAACATGTGGAGCAATTTGGCTCCGATGATGATATGGATAGAGCCTATGTAATTGGTAATTCTAATAATGTCACTTCTCATTTAATAAAACTTTTTAAAATGTATGAGCATTATGAAATTGATACCTTAAATGACCCCAAAGCATTTTTAAAAACGGGCAAGAAGTTTATGAAAAATTATACAATTTCTCGTTCGGGTTTCAAACATATCGAAATAACATTTACCGATTGGGATCAACATCTAGCAGCAAAAATTGTGAATGAAGCAATGAACAAAATCGATATTGAAATGACTAGAATATACAGCCACAATAATATTGAAATCAGCAAAGGACTATTAAGAAGTAGCGATTCTGTCTTGGCTCAAATAAATTTATTGAACGATTCATTGGTTTCATTACGAACAACATATAACATTTACGACATCATCAGCCCAAGTAGAAAAAATATTATTACTTCAAAAATCAATGGAAGTGGTGCAACATTTGCTCGAGGTCTTGAGGAAATTCAAGTAATAGAAGAACAAAAAGATAAATTAGTAGAACAACGAGCAACTTTTATTGCTTTATCTAATGAATTTAAAAGCCTTACCCAAAATTATGCACAGCAAATTCAAGTGGTGCAATGGGCAGAAGCTAGCGGAAAAAAAGCTGGACCATTCAGATTTTTAACCGTAGCACTAGCCGGCATTGGTTCGTTGCTTTTTGCATGGCTGCTTGCTGTATTATTGGAATATTTTGATAGAAATAAACTATTATTAAATTAATCCTGCTTTAAATGAAAAGTGTGGCTTTTAATAAAACTAGTGTATGGATTTTTAGTGCAATAGTTGTACTATTTTTTATTGTTTTAGCCATTCAATTTCAAGCATTTTATTTGGCACTTGCCCCTTTTGCAGTGTTGATTATAACTTATTTTATTTTTAATATTGAATGGTCTTTCGACCTATTGTTATTGAGCATTCCTATTTCAATAAATTTAGGCTCCGAAACCAGTTTAAATTTTGATTTCCCCGATGAAATTTTAATGATTTTAAATAGTTTTTTAGCACTGTTTTATATGATAAAAAACAAGGCTTACTTCGACAAAAGTTTCTTCAAACATCCATTAGTCATTTTAATTTTACTTTCATTTCTTTGGACATTATTATCGGCACTTTTTTCATACGATTTCTTTTTATCCATAAAATTTGTGTTTAAAAAAATGTGGTATTTATTACCCTTTTTCTTTTTTGCATACCCTTATTTTTCAGACAAAAAAAATCAAGTCAAGGGTTTTCAATTGTTATTTATACCCTTTTTGTTTATTCTATTTTTTGTCGTATACAATTATTCAAAATTGGGCTTCAAATTCGAAGAAGTTCATGAACCCATACAACCCTTTTTTGTAAATCATGTTATCTATGGCGCCATGATTTCAAGTTTTTTTCCCTTAATAGTTGCAGCATATTTTTTATCAAAAAAACTTAGTCTTCAAAAATTAGTCGTTTTTGTGGGCATTTTATTGTTTTTATTTTGCATCTACTTTTCCTATTCTAGAGCGGCATGGGCAGCCACATTTTTTGCAGGAATGGTCTATGTTTTAGTACGATTAAAAATTATGCATTTCGCCATTTTAGGTTTTTATTTTTTAATCATCACCTCGCTATTTTATGTTTCAAAAAACAATACGTACATATCACTAAGACCAAATCTGGACAGAACATACATGCATGATAACCTGCAAGATCATATCATTGCTACGTTTAAAGGCGAAGACATTTCATCCGCCGAACGTTTTCATCGCTGGATAGCTGCCCTAAACATGTGGAAAAAACATCCCCTTTTTGGCTACGGACCAAATACGTTTTATGAACACTACAAACCCTATTTAAACAATTTGTTTAAAACCTGGGTAAGCCGAAATCCTGAACGCTCCACCACACACAATTATTTTTTATTTATGCTCACCGAGCAAGGCTTTCCAGCAATGTTGCTTTATGCACTTTTAATCTATTTTATTTTTTATTCGGGGCAAAAATGTTATCATCGGCTAGCGGATAAACGAGAAAAAATAATTCTTATTGCAGTATTAGGCATGTTAGGTGCCGTTTTTGTAAATAATTTTTTTAGCGAATTGTTAGAGCAAGATAAACTAGGAAGTTTGTTTTTTATTGGAATATCCATTATCTTGGGTTTTGAAATGAAGCGATTGAAGACCAAAAAAAATCAATTGACATGAAAAATTTACTTCTCCTTACAGCCTTAATCTTGTTTTTTACCTGTTGTAGAAAAAAATCTAAAGATGATGATATCGATGATGGCAACAACAATCAAAACCCGCCATGTGAACTAGCCATTAGTACATTTACCATCAATGGCATTCCAGATGCAGTAAGCAAAGACACCAATTATGTAAATGGCGATAATAATATCACCTCCGAACAAATCGTATCGACCAATAAATATTGCTTAATCGATTTTGGTGGCGATGAAAAACCAACAGTGGGCAAATATACCGTAACGCCCAATTATTCGCTTATCCTTCCCAATACCAAGTATTGTTTTATTCAATTGGCGCTAAACAACGAAAATTTTTATGGACAGCAAGGCGAACTTGAAGTGTATCAACAAGGCGCCAAAACATATTTTAAAACCTGCAACATCAGTTGCAAAGATGTAAACGATAAAACAAAAACTTTAGAAATATGTGGAGAGATAAAATAATTAATTCATCTCCATTTTTAAATACTTCCCTGTAATACTTTTTTTGTTATTCGTAATTTCATTTGGTGTTCCAAATGCCACTAACTCACCTCCTTTGGATCCGCCTTCTGGACCAATATCAATAATATAATCTGCATTTTTTATCACATCCATATTATGTTCTATCACCAAAACGGTATTGCCTTTATCCACCAATTTCTGCAACACATCCATCAACAAAACAATATCTTGAAAATGCAATCCCGTAGTGGGTTCATCTAAGATATAAAATGTTTTTCCTGTGTCTTTTTTCGATAGTTCTGTAGCCAATTTCACTCGTTGTGCTTCGCCACCGCTTAATGTTACGGCACTTTGCCCCAAAGTAATATACCCCAAACCCACATCAGCCAAGGCTTTTACTTTTCTATACAATATGGGCAATTGTTTAAAAAATTCCACAGCCTCATCTACATTCATATCCAATACATCCGAAATGGTTTTTCCTCGATACTTTATTTCAAGTGTTTCTCTATTAAACCGTTTTCCGTTACAGGTTTCACAATGCACTTGCACATCGGGCAAAAAATTCATTTCTATCACTTTCATGCCCCCTCCCTGACAAGTTTCGCATCTGCCCCCTTTTACATTAAATGAAAAACGACCAGGTTTGTAGCCTCTTATTTTTGCTTCGGAAATGATGGAAAACAATTGTCTTATTTCTGTGAAAAAACCACAATACGTTGCTGGATTTGACCTTGGCGATCGACCAATTGGCGATTGATCAATTTCGATTACTTTATCTATAAACGCTAAACCATCAACACTTTCAAAAGGCAAAATGTTGAGTTTACTTTTATATACATGTTTTGATAAAATAGGAAAAAGGGTATCATTTATCAATGTAGATTTTCCACTTCCCGATACACCCGTAACACAAATAAATTTTCCTAATGGAAACTCGACATTGATTTTTTTAAGGTTATTCCCACTTGCTTTTTTCAATACAATTTTGTTGCCATTACCTTTCCTTATTATTTTTTCTACATGCGTTAATTTATTTAATAAAAATAAACTTGTTGGTGTTTTCTTTTTCAAAAAATCCTTTACCGTTCCTTGATTAATTATTTCGCCACCAAATTTTCCCGCTTTGGGTCCCACATCAATTAAATAATCTGCCTCGAGCATAATATCTTTATCATGTTCTACAACGATAACTGTATTGCCCATTTTCTTAAGCGATTTCAATGATGTTATCAAGCGTTGATTATCTCGCTGATGCAATCCAATGCTGGGTTCATCTAAAATGTATGTAATGCCTTGCAATTTGCTGCCAATTTGTGTAGCTAATCTTATTCGCTGACTTTCACCACCCGAAAGTGTTCTTGTATTTCTTGATAAACTTAAATAGCCTAACCCAACTTCTAATAAAAAATGAATCCGATCCCTGATTTCTTTCAGCACATCTTTGCTTATAAGTTGTTGTTTTTCTGAAAATTTATTTTCTATTTTATCAAAAAACACATTCAATTCTTCAATACTCATTTCTGATAATGAAGCAATATTCGTGTCATTAATTTTAAAAAACAAGGCTTCTTTTTTCAATCTAGAGCCATTACAAACACTACAAACTTGGCTGCTCATAAATCGTTCCGCCCATCGTTTTACATAATCAGATGAAGTGGTGTTAAACCAACGAATAACCATTGGAATCACCCCTTCAAAAAAATCAACTTCAGTTTTTTTATCTAAATTAATATCAATTTCAATTTTTTCCTCATTGCCATAAAGCAACATATTTAATCCCTTTAAAGGAATATCGGCTAATTTATCTGTTAGTTTAAATTTATATTTTTTAGAAACTAATGTAGCTTGTTGATACGTATGCCCTTCTCTTTCTTCGCCCAAAGGCACAATAGCCCCTTGCTGAATAGATAAATTATAATCTGGAATTATGGCATCCATATCTATGGCATATTCTGTTCCCAAACCTTTGCAATGCGCACATGCGCCATAAGGCGAATTGAATGAAAATGTATTTGGCGAAGGCTCATCATAGGCAATGCCTGTTTCGGCACACATCAATAATTTTGAATACAATTTAGGCGCTTCTTTTGAATCCATTTTGGCTATCATCAAAATATCTTTTCCGTGTTTCAATGCATTTTGAATACTTTCAGCCAATCGATGTTTGTTTTCATCATTCACCGTCAATCGATCTAAAACTAGTTCAATATCATGAATTTTATATCGATCCAATTGCATTTTGGGAACAATTTCTTTCACCTCTCCATTAATTCTTAATCTTACAAAACCTTGTTTATTTAATTGTTCGAAAAGTTCTCTATAATGACCTTTTCTACCTTTAACGATTGGCGCTAAAATATTTATTTTTTGATTTTTATATTCCTTATCTATTTCATCAATGATTTCTTTTTCGGAATACGCAATCATTTTTTTTCCTGTATTATAACTAAAAGCTTCCCCAATGCTAGCATACAACAATCTTATAAAATCATAAATTTCGGTAACCGTTCCAACAGTTGAGCGTGGATTTTTGTTGGTTGTTTTTTGTTCAATAGAAATTACTGGCGAAAGTCCTTCAATAGCATCCACATTTGGGCGTTCCATATTTCCCATAAATTGTCGAGCATAAGCCGAAAAACTTTCCATATATCGACGTTGTCCTTCGGCATAAATGGTATCAAATGCTAAAGAAGATTTGCCACTTCCGCTAATACCTGTAATTACCGTTAATTCATTTTTAGGAATTTCAATATCAATATTTTTCAGATTGTGCTCTCTCGCCCCAATAACTTTTATATATTTTTTCATGCTAATATTTGCAATTCAAACAAAGATAAGTAAAACCTTTTTTTCATTTCAATATGATATTTTTATATCTATTCGAAAAATAAAGAATTTAAGTACTTTTGCTAGAATTTGATTGGAAAAATCATTCAGCTATTCATTCTTTAAAAGAAAAAAAAATTGCAACGTATTGGAAAAATAAATAAATCGCATGGTGTAAAAGGTGAAATAATCATTTTGCACAACATTATTATTCCTACAAAAAAAATCACTTGGGATGCTTTTATGATTGAGCTTAATCCCAATAGCTTTATCCCCTTTTTTATCGAAGAAATAAGAATTGCAAATGACAAAGAACTCATTTGTAAATTTGAAGAAATTAATTCAAGAGAAGAAGTAAATGAACTTTTAAATAAAAATGTTTATGCTTCGTCAAATTTTAAAGTAGAACAACATCTTAATGATTTTAGCACACTGGTAGATTTTGTCATCTATGATAATGATGAAAAAATTGGTAACATAACATCCATTTTATCTCATGGAAAAATAGAATTATTTGAAGTGAATTATCAAGACAAAGAAATATTAATTCCTGCTCAAAAAGAATTAATATTAAAAATAGATGTAGAAAATAATATTGTTTATATGAATTTACCCGAAGGACTTTTAGATTTATAATTATGCGTTTTGATGTCATTACTGTTTTACCAGAACTATTAGAAAGTCCACTTTCGCATTCCATAATGAAACGTGCACAAGAAAAAAAACTGCTCGAAATTCATCTTCATAATCTTAGAGATTTTGCAGTAAACAAACACGGACAAGTGGATGATTATCAATTTGGCGGCGGTGCAGGAATGGTAATGATGTGCGAACCGCTAAGTAAAATTATAGAAAAATTAAAAGCAGAAAGAACTTACGATGCCATAATTTATTTAACTCCAGATGGCGTAACATTTAATCAACAAATAGCAAATCAATTTTCATTACAAGAAAATATAATGTTGATTTGTGGACACTACAAAGGTATTGATGAGCGCATTAGAGAAAAATATGTAACACACGAAATCTCTATTGGTGATTATGTATTGAGCGGCGGCGAAATTGCTGCTGCTGTATTAATTGATAGCATTGGCAGATTGTTGCCTGGTGTTTTAAATAATGAAACTTCTGCGCTATTTGACAGCTTTCAAGATAATCTTTTAGCACCTCCTGTTTATACTCGTCCAGCAGAATTTGATGGCATGAAAGTACCTGAAATATTATTGAGTGGTGATGAAAAAAAAATAAATGATTGGCGATTTGAAGAAGCCTTAAAAAAAACTAAAGAACGAAGACCTGATTTATACAATAAATAAAAACTTAATTATGAAAAACTATATCATTTTAATTTCACTTTTCATTTTAACATCTTGCAATTGGGCAAAAGAAAAAACTATAAACACCGTAAACAAAACAGGTGAATTGGTTGCCGAAGGCGGCAGTGAATTTGTGGAAGGTTTTAAAAAAGGAATTGAAAAAAATATTCAAGAGCAAATTGTAGTTTCAGAAAATTTAAAATCAAAAGGTGTAACAACGAGTAAAATAACTTATACCGAAACCGATTCTTCGACATTGATTTCTATCTATTTTATTTTCAATGAAGATTTCGAAGGTGGTATTTCTGCAAAATTATACGACCAAGAAAACTTAGAATATGGCAGAACATATACTAAACAAAGCGCAAAAAAAGGTGATGCATTTTATATAGAATTCAATTTTGATAAAAAAACACAAATTGAAAAAAAAGGCAAATTACTTCTTGATTTTTTAATCGGTTAATTTAAATAATTCTTGTAGGTTTTAAGACATCGTTCTCTGGCAAATTCATGTTCTACTATAGGTTTTGGATAGGTAAACTGATTATATTCGGGCACCCATTTTTTAATATAAATAAAATCTTTATCAAACTTTTGCGTTTGTAAATAGGGATTAAAAATTCTAAAATAAGGTGCAGCATCTACTCCACTTCCTGCCGCCCATTGCCAGCCGCCATTGTTCGAAGCTAAATCAAAATCCATAAGTTTTTCTGCGAAATAAGCTTCACCCCAACGCCAATCGATTAATAAATGTTTACATAAAAAAGAAGCCACAATCATTCTTACTCGATTGTGCATCCAGCCTGTTGCATTCAATTCTCTCATGCCTGCATCTACAATTGGATATCCAGTATTTCCTTCGCACCATAACCTAAATTCTTCTTCATTATTTCGCCATTCAATAAAATCATATTTTGGTTTAAAAGATTTTTCTACAACGTGAGGGAAATGTGCTAAAATGCTTTGATAAAAATCTCGCCAAATTAATTCATTTAAAAATTTTTCATTTTTTTGCAATGCATTTTTTGCAAACTTTCTAATCGAGATTGTGCCAAAACGCAAATGAACACTTGCTTTTGAAGTGCCTTCAATTGCAGGAAAATCTCTGGTGTTATGGTAATTTTCAATAACATTTTGTCTAATTTCAGTTTCAACAAAATGCTCCAAATGATCAAAACCCATTTCATTTAAACTGATAAAATTTGGATTTTCATTATTATAAAAACTAGAATAATAATCTTGACAAGGATATTCTTTCATATAAAAATCATTTAATTTTTCTTTCCATTTTTTAGAATATGGCGTATAAACTGTATATGGCGAATTATCACTTTTTAATATTTCGCTGTAATCAAAAATTACTTGATCTTTTTTTTGAATAAATTTTGCAGGTGAAATTAATTTTTCAATTTCTTCATCTCGCTGTTTTGCATAAGGTTCATAATCTTCATTGCTATAAACATTTACAAGGTTGAATTGATTTTTTAATTTTTCAAAAACATTATAAGGTGTATCAAAAAAAACATTAAAATTAATATCTAATTTACTCAACTCATTTTTTAGTTTAATAATTTGAGTATAAATAAATTGAACTCGTTTATCATCTTTAGATAATTTTTCTAGAAGATTTTTATCAAAAATAAAAATTGGCAACACACTTCTATTTTCATTTAATGCATAAAATAATGCTACATTGTCATCTATTCGCAAATCTCTTCGAAACCAAAAAATAGTTATTTCATCCATCAATCAAATGTATGAAATTAGATAAAGAAATATTATAGATAAATTCTATTTAAAAAAACCTCTTGTAGCTTTAATTAATGAATCTGTAGGATTTAATTGATATGCTTTATCCCACGCTTGTTTTGCGCGATTATAATTTTGAATTGAAAAACTAAATCCACCTAAATCATACCATATTCCTGCATTTGTAGAATCAAACTGAACTGCTTTTTCAAGATACACCAAACCTTGTTGCCATTCTTTCTTCTGACCATATTCTCTTCCTTTTTGATGCAACGACGATGCTAATGAAGAATAATAAAGTGGTTTTGATGGCAAACTTGGATATAAATCAAATGCACGTTTCCAGTAATATTCTGTGCTGTCATATTGTTGAAGTTTTGCAAAAGCAATACCAAGATTCAACATGCCGTTTACAAATTTTGGATGCATGCCAACAGCTTTTCTTCCATATTTTATGGCATCTTCTAAATATTGTTTTTCCTTTCCTTTGTTTACTGGATAATCAGCCATGTCAGAGCTTCGAGAAGATGCATTTCCATTCAAAGACACACTTTCAGGCTGAGTTTTCACATCTGTTAGAGCTAATGTTACATCATTTTCCCATGCCTTATTTCTATCAATTGTTTTAAAACTATAAAGTAATAAAATTGGAATGCTTAATAACAACATCAAATTTATATTTTTCATTTTCTTAGAAAAATAAAATATTGCATATCCTAAAAACATACAAAAAGCCAAACTTGAATGAAAAGCTAAACGCTCACCCATCGTAGCACCAACATTAAAAATTAAATTCGTTACCAATAAGATATTGAATAAATAAAATGCCAAAGCAAAGGCAACCCAACTTTTTTTCTTTAAAAAATAAATAATTCCAAATACAAATCCAAATAAAGATAAAACACTAATCCAAACCAACGGATCTGACAATTCTCTATATGGAATTGAATTATAGCTATAATCTGAACTTAAAGGATGCGGGAAAATCAAGGTAAAAATATACTTTAAAAAGATGAACAATTTAGTTGCTAATTGTTGATTTTCATTTGCCAAAAGATACGGATTATTTAATAATTCTGTGTCTTGATAATTTGATTTTCCTATTACAATGCTACTTCTAATGGCATAATAAATTCCAAAAACAATTGCTAAAACAACTCCAAGAGGAAAATACTTTTTAATATCTACAGTTTTAAATTCAAATAAAAATAAAGACAGTGGAACTAGCAAAAGCAATGTAGCACCATATTCTTTTGATAACAATGCTGCCATAAAAGATATTCCAAATAATATTAAATACTTAAAATCTTTTTTTCGTTCATACAAATGCGCTAAATAAATAGTACCCAACATAAACATTAAAGACATAATTTCATCTCTACTCTTAACATTTGCAACCACTTCGGTATGTATCGGATGTGATACATACAAAAGCGTAATAAGTAAGGATAAAAGTTTATTTTCTTTAAAGACTATATTAGATAAAAACATAAATATCACACAACACAATCCTGCATAAAATAAAACATTAACAATGTGCCTTAACCCAAAACCTTTTGCTCTGCAATCTTTATCATTATATAAACCATCTTTATTAATATCTTCATTTGCTTCAGCAATATTATTTTTATTTAAGTCCCAACAATTTTGTTCAAAGTTTGCATCATTTCTTGTTCCAATTAGTTCTTGTTCAAGTGCAAAAGTTGCAACTGATAAAGGACGATACCTTCCCCCTGTCAATTGAGCTTTAGTATTCATTTGTCTATAAAAACTTTCATATAAATCTTTCGAAAAAACACCTTCAAAACCTCCAATACCATTCAATACATAATCATTTTTGCAAATCACGATATCATCATCCAATGCAAATTGATGATTAAATGTATTTGCGTATAGCAAAATTGAAAAAAGTGAAATTATAAGATAAGGAACAAACTTTTGACTAAAAATTTTATCAAATATTGTTTTATTCTCATTTTTATCTTCAACATTTTTTAGTTCAACAATTAATTCAATTTTTTCATTTGAAATTTTTTCTGAACGTTTATGCTTCTTTGACATAAGTAATTTTTATTTTGAAATTTAAAATTACAAAAAATAAAGTCTAGTACAAGTTTTCTAAGTTGAAAAAACTACCAATTACAATTATAGTATCATCTTTATGTGCTTCTTGCTTTGCAAAATTCAATCCGGCTTCTATAGTTTCATAATGAAATACCTTATCCTTGAACTTTTTAAACTTTTCATAAAGTAATTTGCTTTCCATTGCTCGTTGACTTGTTGATTGCGCACAAATAAAAATTGCCTCATCTGGAAATAAAGAAATGACAGCATCAACATTTTTATCTTTTACAAATCCCAAAACAAAATACAGTTTATTAAAAGTCATTTTTTTTAATTGAGCTAATGTATTTTCAACTCCTTCTACATTATGCGAAACATCATAAATTATAGTAGGATGCAGTTGAATAAGCTCAAAACGTCCTTTTAATGCTGTATTTATTATTGTATTTTCAATACCATCTACAAAATTATTGGCAGAAATTTTCCAATTATTTTTTCGCAATAAATCGACTGCCATTGCCACTGCTTTTAAATTTTTTCGTTGATAATTTCCATTCAATGGCAATTTTATATTTAAAATCGACATTGTTGTTTTATCTATTAATTTTAGATGTTCGTTTTCATCTCCTAAAACTTCTATATAATCATCTGCAAAATAAATAGGCGAATCTTTACTTATTGAAACTGAAAAAAATACATTTTTAGTTTCATCTTTTGTTTCAGAAATGATAACAGGAATTTTATTTTTAATAATTCCTGCTTTTTCTCGAGCAATTTTTTCTAGTGTGTCACCCAAAAACTCTGTATGATCCAATCCGATATTTGTAACAATGCTTAACTCTGGCAAAATAATATTTGTGCTGTCCAATCGCCCACCCATGCCCACTTCAATAATGGCGATATCAACATTTTCTTTAGCAAAAAAATCAAACGCCATAGCAACAGTTATTTCAAAAAAAGAAGGTTTTATTTCTTCAATAAATACTTTATGTGTTGCAATAAAATCAATTACATATTGCTCCGAAACTTCTTTGCCATTAATTTTGATTCGTTCTCTAAAATCTTTTATATGCGGCGATGTGTATAATCCCACCTTATAATTTGATTCCTGCAAAACCGAAGCCAACATGTGCGAAGTGCTTCCTTTTCCATTTGTGCCAGCAATATGAATTGATTTAAATTTTTTTTCAGGATGATTTAATTGTTCACAAAGCAAGGTAATATTTCCCAAATCAGCTTTGTATGCAGCTGCTCCAATTCGAGAAAAAAAAGGCAACTGACGAAACATATATGCTAATGTTTCTTGATAGGTCATTGCTGATTAAGTTTTAATTTACAATACATCATAAATTGTTCTAATTCATTTTCATCATAAAGATGAAAAATTTCTTCTTGCAAAATGTGATCATCTTTAA